>SKGV01000121.1 GCA_007117275.1 Methylophaga sp. | reverse complement strand
CTGACGGCTATCGGCCATGTAATCGAAGTGTTCTTGTATGAACCATTCGCCACCCTGACGATACAGCGTAAAGTCGCCCTGACGACTATTGAATCGAACCGTGTTGATCGAGTTCAATTCAGACAACATCTCAGGAAACAAGGGCGCAAAATCCTCATCGTCTCCCACAGCCTTGAATATCGTCACTGCCATCAGCAGCAGCATAATGATGGTTAATATCAGCAATACCTTAAATGCATTTAATTTTTTTATCATAGTCTCAACCTGTCCTATGTAAGATGCCACACAGCAATTAGTGCTGGAAGCGGCCTTGTCTGCGTTTACGCAGACGTAGCCAGCCGGAAAGAATTGCCAATAAAATGACAATCATGGGCACCAGACCTATGTTGAAAAACTTGAGTTGTGTATCCAGCCTGTCAATATCCTGACGCAAGTTAACTCGCACGCGGCGCAGCTCCTGCTCAGATTGATTGGCCATTTGACGCAGCTCGGCGATTTCCTGCTCTTGTTCGGGTGTCAGCAACTGTTCACCTCCACCGGCTGATTGCATTCGGGCAATCGCCTGCTGAGTTTCCTGAACCGTTCTTTGCAACTCCCGTTCCTGAGTTCTAAAACGGCGCTCAGCTTCACGCTGAATCGCCTGAACACGAGTGAAAGGTCGTGAAAAACCAGTACGCGAACGCACACTGATTAAGCCTTCTGTGCCTGTGATGTCTTCGATCGCGTTGGTCAGAAAGTCAACATTGTTTGAGGTACTGAAGTTGATGGTCTCACCAAAGAAATCTTGTTGTTGAACCCAAAAGCGAGGGTTAAGCATGTCAACGTCTGCGATTGCAATCACATCAATCGGGCCATCAGAACTGTCGCGATGGTTGGGCATTTTCTGTACCTGACCTGTTGTAACATCGCGCGCACCCTGCGGAAATGCCGTTTGAACCTCGCCACGAACCCTGATTGCCATCGGGTAACTGAGCGTGCCGGCCTCATAGCGAGTCAGCAAAGCTACCGGATCGTTACGGAACTGCACCACTCGCCGGTCTACCAGCATCGCTTCATTAGATGACGACAGCAACGGTGTGATTTCGGTGCTGGCATCTTCCAGCAAAACAAAATGTCCTGGCGTCGCCATGTTGATACGACGCAGATTAGCCGTGATGCGCTCTTCCTGATTCATATTGTCAGGTGTGAGTGCTTGCCAGAGCACGTAGTCAATCGGTTGGTGATTGGTACGCGCACCAAAATCAACACGGGTTGCAGTGACTCGGTCAGCAACCACATCTGTTGGCGAGCGCTGAAAGCCCCAAGCCTGGAACAGCTTGTCCATGTTTGATGCACGAGAGGCCATCATCGCCGACATTGGATTATCAGGATCTCTCGGCGGCTGATCGATTTCTGCATGTGGATCAACAAACGTCACCAAACGGCCACCGCTGAGCACATATTGCTCAATGGCATACAAGGTGGCGTCAGCCAGCTCTTTGGGATGCACAACAACGAGGGCATCAAGGCTGGAAGGAATGCGGCGAACATCTGCCGGAAGCACAGAAACGTTGAATAGCGCTCGAAGCTCCCCCATGATAGGCCATGGTGGACTGCCACCTTCTTCCAGACGACCACTTAAAGGATCAAAATCTTCACCATCAATCGGTAAAGCGCTTAATACCGCAATATTTCTGCGCTGGGCTTCAGAAAGCGTCTGCACCAGTCGAGTCAGATCGTATTCCAGTTTGTCTTCATTGGCGGTCTGAAAAAAACGGATGATTTCTAGACCATCCAGCTCATTAGTGGCTGCCAGACCAAAGAACAAGGGGTCATCTTCACCATCGATAGGAACCCCTAACAGCCCGTATTGCTCAGCCCGCTGTTCATGATCCGTAAACGGCCTTGGATCAATCACCAGCAATCTGATCATGCCGTTTGAGGCTCGTTCATATTCACGCAGTAACTCTTGGACTCTTTGAGCATGAGCACGGATGGCAGGCAATGCCTGTGCGACTGACTCAGAGTAGTAAAAGCGCAAAGTAATAGGTTGTTGAACGCTTTGAATGATGTTCAGCGAACCACTGGATAGCGTGTACAACCTGTCTTCGGTCAAATCAATTCTGGCTGAAGTCAGATTATTGTTAACAACAATAATAAAGGATACGAACAGGATAATCGCCAGAAGCAATCCCGCCGGAGATAATAGTTGCTTATTCATAAGTGCTTTATTCCCCTAATCAGCTTTGCGGGCGTTCACGATCATTGCGTTGGCAAACAGCCAAATGGCAATCAGTGAGACAAAGTAGAGCATGTCACGCATATCAATGACACCTTTGGAAATGGCATCGTAATGCGTCAAAAAGCTGAACGAACTGATGACGTCCACCAACACTCTCGGCGCCCAACTGCTAAAGAAGTCCAGAACAATGCCATAGCCAGCCAGCACAAACACCAGGCTTACCACCACGCTGACAACAAAGGCAATCACTTGATTCTTGGTCGTTGAAGAGATGCAAGCTCCAATCGCCAAAAAGCCGCCAGCCATCAGTAAGCTTCCGAGAAAGCTGGCAAAGATAACGCCATTGTCGGGTGAGCCGAGATAGTTGACGGTGATCCACAGCGGAAAGTTAAGAATCAACGCCAGACCTGTGAACGCCCATGCGGCAAAAAACTTACCGATAACTGCTTCGAATACCGATACCGGCAAGGTCATTAGTAGCTCGATGGAGCCGCTTTTACGTTCCTCTGCCCACAGCCGCATCGAAATAGCCGGTATCAGCAGAATGTACAGCCAGGGATGCATTGAAAAGAAAGGATATAAATCGGCTTCACCGCGATCAAAGAAATTGCCGACAAAGAAGGTGGCAAAACCTGCCAGCAGCAGGAAAATGACAATAAAGACGTAAGCCACCGGCGTTGCAAAGTAGCCATTGAACTCACGCTTCATAATGAACCAGATATTATGCATATTCATCAGGCAGCATCTCCAGAGCGGGTCGTCAGTGTACGGAATACCTCATCCAGTCTTCCGTTTTCGACATAGAGAGACTCAATTTGCCAGCCATTGCTGCGAATTCTCTCTGACAATTCCAAGGTAATTTGCTTGCCATCTTTCGGGAAAATGCGAATACCGTTGTTGAAGTTGAGCGGCTCACTGCCGGCAACTTCATCAAGTGACTCGGCAAACCGTGACAAAGCTTCTGTTTCCACACCACCTACCGACACGCACACTGCATTGTGATAACGCGACAGTGCCTCAAGCTCGTGCGGTGTACCATCGAACTCGACTTTGCCTCTGGCAATCAGTACATTGCGGCTACACATGGCGTGCACTTCTTCGAGAATGTGCGTGGAAATGATAATGGCTTTGTCTTCGGCCATTTCGTTGATCAACGTACGCACTTCGTATTTCTGATTCGGGTCAAGACCATCGGTTGGCTCGTCCATGATCAACACCGGCGGATTGTGCAAAATGGCCTGTGCCAGTCCTACCCGACGTTTGTAACCTTTTGACAAGGTTTCGATGGGTTGAAACATCACGTGTGTGATGCGAGCCCGTTCAGCGGCTGATGCAACAGCACGTTTTTTATCGCTACCACGCAAGCCGCGAACATCAGCAATGAATTTAAGAAAACCTTCCGGGGTCATGTCCGCGTAGGCAGGTGCGCCTTCAGGCAGGTAACCAATACTGGCTTTGACGGAGATAGGGTCCGTCAGTACATCGTGCCCACAGACCCTGACCGTGCCTCGGGTCGGTGTCAAAAACCCGGTAATCATTTTCATAGTAGTGGATTTACCAGCACCATTGGGGCCCAAAAACCCCAAGACTTCTCCCTTACTGACCGAGAAAGTCACCCCATCTACTGCCTTTATCTCGCCAAAGTGTTTGGCGAGGTCTTCAATCTCTATTCTGAGCGTCATTGATAAAACGACCTCCGTTTTTATAATTATCGTAAGTTCGTAATGTTGAATCGCAAACTCTTCATTATTCTTAGCCAGTCAGCACCAAGTCAAGTCAGACTTAGTCTAAACCAGATGATGGTTGTCATCAGCGGATTGAAAGAATAAGCTCTCATAAGCCTTCAAAATACCTGATGATACTGCCATGCTATTTTCACAAACCCTGCAAACACTCAAATTCCGCGCTCAAGACTTGGCGAGTAAAATTCAGCTGCCAACCAATCCAAAATCGTTAACACAATCAGCAGTCGCCGCAGGATTGACAGTCTTAGCCTTGTTTTTGTTGCTTATGTGGTGGTGGAGCCGAACACCCTCATCATTTGAACCTGTCAGGCTGGCTCAATCACAAGCGGATTCACAGCAACATCAAATGGTGCCGGGCTATGTCTCAACCGTCACCCTCAAGCAACTCGGTGAAACTTTACTCAACAAATCCGGTGGTTATTTGCGTAATGACGTGTTACCACCATCGGTATGGATGGACAACATGCCTTCATGGGAGTTCGGTGTACTGACACACATTAGAGATTTCTCTTCGGCCATGCAACGCGACTTCAGTCGCTCGCTACCGCAATTCGAAGATGAACCGGATCTCAAACAAGCGGCTGAACATTTTGCATTTGACTCAAACTCCTGGATGTTTCCATCAAGCGAGCGGCAATACCGCCGCGCCATCAGCGCACTCGAATCCTACCAATCACGACTGGGCACACAAGACGAAGATGTTGCCGGTTTCACAATCACTGCTGAAGCTCTCGATAGCTGGCTAAATACTGTGACAGAGAGACTGCAAGACCGCTTGGAAAAACTCAGCGCCAGCCATCGCCCATTACAAAGAGCCATAAGTCAGCCTCACACACCACGCTATCAGCTAGACAACGTGTTCTTCGAAACCCGAGGACAGCTGTGGGCGCTCAAACATCTCCTTGAAGCCGCTCAGGTAGACTTTGCCGAGGTATTGTCCAGCAATGCAAACGAGTTGTTGTCACAAATGGTAATCGAACTTGAACTGAGCCTGCGTTCAATGGGCAGCCCCATCATTCTCAATCGACACGGGCTTGGCCTGTTCGCCAATCATTCACTGACGCTGGCCTTTTTCGTCCAGCGTCAACTGGATCATCTGGCACAACTACGTCAGCAGCTCAATCAGTAAGGCAATACAATCGCTATTGACTACCGAAAAACAAATCTGAAAAACCCCATTCATGTACAAAACCATTGTTATCACCTTGTTCGCCCTGATGATGCCCACAGCATCAGGTCAGGCGTTTCTGAAATTGTCGACCACGACCAGTACCGATAACAGCGGTCTATTGCCACTGATCAATAACGCTTTTGCGGAACAGACAGGTATTCGGGTGGCAGTGATCGCCGTTGGTACAGGTCAAGCACTGAAACTCGGTGCCAATGGCGATGTGGATTTGGCGCTGGTACATGCACCTGAGGCTGAGCTCGCCTACATTGAAACAGGTGACTTTATCGATCGACGTTACGTCATGTTCAACGACTTTATCTTGGTCGGCCCTGCCAATGATCCGGCTGGTGTCGCCACTGCTAGTACACTCATCGAGGCCATGCAGAAGATCGCGGCCAGTGGTCAGCGGTTTGTCTCACGTGGTGATAATTCCGGCACGCATCAAAAAGAAAGACAACTTTGGCAAAAGGCTGATCTCACACCCTTCGGCCGCTGGTATGTTCAAGCAGGACAAGGCATGGGTGCTGTGCTGAAAATTGCTGATGAAATGCAGGCCTACACACTGACCGACCGGGGAACGCATATTGCCTTTGGCAACACTATGTCTTTACAACCGGTGTTTGAAGGCGGCGAGGAGCTCAGTAATCCCTATCACATCATGGCCGTCAATCCAGAAAGTCACCCGCATGTT
>SKGV01000131.1 GCA_007117275.1 Methylophaga sp. | reverse complement strand
CCACCGGATGCCATGTTATGAACTCCTTATTACTCTCTGGTAACGCCAAACATCACGCCAATAAACCTGACTACCTACAACAGTTAGTTGCGATCCAGAGACATACTCGAGAGGTCCGTAGCTGTCGGGTAATTCGAGCCCTAGAAGCGCATTGATGACCACCTGTTTTCTGAGCATGTCTATTTCTGATTGGTTTGCCACCGTGACAACGGCAATATGCTCGAACAACGTCTGGCGTATACTCAATGTTGCCAGCTCATTTTCCATCGCTCTGACATCGACTGGATGCACAAAAGCTGCCGGCAATACATTATCTTCAGTGGCAATGCTGGTGATCTGTAACTCAAAATGCGCTCGATACTGACGCTGTTCAAACTCATAGTCGGTGGCTGCATCGGTAATTTCTGCACCAACCGAACCCGAGTGACTTGAAACCGCGTTAACAAATACGTCTGAAGCATCTCTCAAGGGATCAAATTCATTATCACGAATCGATACTACATAGGTGTCTACTCGACCTACTTTCCACCCATCGACCTCGATAGCCTGTTGCGATGCCAATGCATAAACGGCATTTGGGTAAGGCGCATTGGAATCAGACGGTAAGTGAAGTGGGTATGTGTGACTGTCGGTTGCCTGATCTGCCAGCTGCGTAACAACAGGAGCTGAATCAACCCGAGATGTATCCGCATGACTGGATGATGTGGCATTAATATCGACCGCATTCAGGGCGCTGACGATGGTATCTATCATTTATCAAGCGCCCTTTTTAACCCATCGTAAAATCGACTTGCGCCGCCAGATGCTTCTGATTGCATTGCAGGCAGCAAAAAAGGATTCATGTTCATTCGCTCAGTTCCGTATTCGTGCCAAAGCCCCTTTTTGCCCTGATATTTACCGTTAACCTTGCGGTTGGGACCTACAAGTAAGGCCTGCGTTGTACTTGCAATTCCAAGCCGACCCTTGGCACGCTTAGATAGCTGTCGATGACCGATAGCTTTAGCCATATCGCCCGACATTTTAGGTGCTAATTCTTTGGCTTTTCGCTTAATTGGCGCAACAAAGGCAACCAAACCGGAGCGAACCGCTTTATCTTGTAGCTTTTGCTCTAGCTTCTTCAGATCAGCAAGCATCTGATCAGCATTTTCTAGCTGTGCATTTATCTCAAACCCGCTCATAAACCATCAACTCAAGCTGCGATCGATTTTTAAGACGAATGGGACGCCCCTCGACTAAATAGACGGTATCTCCGTCCTTGATTCTGAGTGTTTTACCCGTAGCTTTGGCTACATCGTCACGATAATAGATGCGAATCCGTGCTGTCGTTTTACTGTTGGCTTGATCTGCGGCAAAAAAGAGTTGTCCTCGCAAATCCTCAATATCAGCCCAAACTTTATCTCCATCGACCCAGTTTACTTTTCTTGATCCGCTTTCAGAGCGAGTGTCTTGGTCAATAAATTGGAGTGTCACTAATGTATCCATTCGACCCGCTGACATTAGCCGACCCTCGGTATTTCGTGGGCACCCAGAATGTAATTAACACCCATTGGAAGCTCTGCTGTACTGCTACCGGTAACCGCTTCACGATTAAAATACAAATGACCAATGATTAATAACAAAGCACTTCTAATATCAGGTGGAGTTGTTGCCATTCCAGCGTTAACCGTCACTCTGACGCTTTCAGGCTCATTAATAGACTTAGGCCATAGGCTATTCCACTGGGGGTAAAGCTTTGGATAAAGCTCCCGGGTATCTAACAACATCTTTTGTGTATCAAGCTCCGATTCCATTCCATCGGCATCAATGTATTCAAAACTCAGTAGCTCGATAATAGGTGTCCAAGGTAGTTCAATAGGTTCTCGTCCATGAGAAAGACCATCCAATACCAATGTTTTTTCGACTGGCTTGAAGATGCGACCTGTTTGGGTTTCGGCGATGGAATACGCAGCGTCAACTAATGACGTGATATACAAATCTTCCATGTTATGAGTGACCCGTAAGTGGTCCTTAGCATCTTCAAGTGTGATCATCGATTAACTGCCTTACGCTGGCACTTCAGTTGATTTGTCTTTGGCTGGCAATTTATCGCCTTCAATGGCAACTTTGAGCCCGATCAGGCGATTAGCAACGGATTCTTCAAATCCAGCAACATCACCACGGCTATAACGTCCATGCGGCTTTAGGAAGATGATTGTTTTGCGTGCTGCCTGAAAGCTATTCGCTCCAGTTCCTTCACCAGTCGTATCCGGTGCTTTCTTTTTTTGTGCGGTCATATCGTTACCTGCTATTTATGCATGGTTAAAATAGGCGCCAGCCCTGTGACTGGCACCATCGAAAGGCGCTTACCAGGTAACTTTAGTACCGAGTACAATCCCTTCAGGATGACGGAAACCAATGTCATGCTCACCAACAACACGGATCAAAGACTGGTTGCGCGCGAAAGCGCTTACCAAATTACCCTGAGCATCCTTGTAAGTTGCTTCACGGCTGAAATCGATCTTCATGTTTTCCATTTCACCGATGACAACATCGTTCCAATCCGCAAAGTAGATTTCAGACTCGTTAGAGCCTGCACCTAAATTCACAGGAATGGTGGTGGTGTGGTAGATAGGCCAGCCTTTCAACTGACCCTGTGCCATTTCGGGGTAAACCTTGTTACCGTTACCATCACGAAGGCCAAATAGCTTCATGTAGGTACGTGGAGACATAGCCCAGCCTGGACGAATCAATAAGCTGTCACTTTCAAGCAGTTTCAGCATCAATGAATCCAAGTAGGCATCGATCGTGGCAAGATCAGCCGTACCTGACCACTCTACAGTGCGGCCCGATGCATCAGTGGCAGTCTTTTTGAAGCCCACTGGGGTGTTGTTGGTACCGTCATCACGCAAAAACGCCTTGTCTTCACGCACGGCCATAGCGCCTAGCATGTCATTAAGCACTAGGGACTCAACGTTAAAACCAGCACGACCAATTAACTGATTGCTCATCGGCACCAGTGTAATCATGGTTTTCGCTGACAGTTTAACGTCATCAAATTCAGCTTCAGTTGCATTAACATCAGCGCCTTCGCCAATGTAACCCGATGTTGCGCCAGAGCTGTGACGCGGCAAGCTTAGATTACCGTTTGGCAGAGGTACTACTTTAGCGCCCAAACGTCGAACCACGGTACGTGCACGAAGAAGTTCAATCACCTCGTCATACATATTCTGTGGGATTAGCGCACCACCAGAGCCTGCACTGGTTTCAATTGCCATGGCAACATCACCATCACCAATTTCAGAGCGGGCAAATTTAGCAGCATCATCCAGATCACCTTTTGAAGCAGCGATCGACATGACCATACGGGCCATTTTCGCACCGGTATACTGCTTTAACTCCGGTTTGCCAGCATTAATTGCAGGAGCATTCACGTTAGCAAATGAGTCAACAGGCTGTGCTGACGCTGCCTGCATACGCTCACTGGCTTCGAGACGGCCAATCTGAGCGCTTAACTTGTCAAATTCAGCGGTCAGTTGTTCAAACTGAGTCAGTTGCTCAGCAGAAAGCTCACCACTTTCTTTTTCAACGTTCGCGAGCGCTTGGATTTCATCGTTAATCTCAGCGCGCTTGCGGCGAAGTTCAATCAGTAACATAGTTTTGTACCTCTTTTACATTAATAAAAAAGGCGACTCATTAGCCGCCTTGATTTTGCAACTCCGCCGCGTGGCTAAAGTTTGCAATTCATATCCAGCATCTTGGCTTGTGCCTGAATGCTTCTTGATTTTGGTTTGGAATGGATTTGATATTGTTGAGCTAACTGGTTTACGGCATCTTGAGCAGGCATGATTTTATCGATCAGCTTGAGACTCAGCGCCTCTTTGGGATCAAGAAGCCTCGCTTCCGTTGCAATCACATCATCAACAGAAATATCACGATGCTTAGCGACTGAGTTTGTAAACATGGCATAAGCTGAATCCAACCGCTTATTGATTTCTGCTACAGCTTGATCTGTTATTTCTTCATGCGGTGAAAAATCGTTTTTATGAGCGCCACGATAAAAAGTGTTGTAAGTCACACCCATTTTTTCTTCGTACTTACTAATCTCCGCGGTTTCAATAATGACTCCGATTGAGCCGACACCAGACGTAGGACTAGCGATGATTTCAGAGCAAGCAGCTGCAAGATAGAACGCAGCCGAATACGCTGCGTAGTTAATAATGGCAGTAATAGGTTTAATTTGTGACATAGCACGAATGAATTCAGCACACTCATCACAGCCCATGGCAGCGCCACCGCCAGAATGAAAATCCAAAACAATATGTTCGACCAATTCATGCTCAACGGCCATGCTGATTTGATTGCGTAACTTTTCGTAGCTAATCAACTCATTGCAGGACGCGTCTATCGTTCCCGCTCTGGGTACCAGTATTCCATGAACAGAAATGATCGCTAGCTTTCCGGCAACCATCACACCGTTAATTGCCATTAGGTCATTCGAGCGAGCTTCGACTTGGTTAGCCAGTTTAAGATCATTCACAACCACAGACACCGATTCAGCATTTGCCGTAAACTGACCGAGCAAACGTGGCTCTAAAACAGCTTTAACCGACTGTACGAGTTGATGTGTTGCAAATAACGGCTGACCAAACACCATTGATGCAATATGCGGATAATTGATTAGTTGCGACATAAAATGTCCTCTATCTGTTTCATTTGATCAGGAGTTGCTTCTAATGCGCTTTGCATTGTGCTGGAATCAACCATGTTGAGGGGTGTTAGGTAGCGATCACCACCTGGTATCGGCGGCATATTCTCTAATCGGCGGATATCATTGACTGATAACCAGCCCCAGTTACGACCAATCGCGTAAGCTTCATAGCGTGATTTTTGGTCACCACGCAAAAGGCCAGACACATTAAATTCGATGTAATGATCTTGGCGTTCTTTTTTTAATAACAGATCGCGCATCATCGCTGCTTCATGGCGCTTTACCCATGCCAACAGCGTGTAAATAACAAACTGCAATCCCATGTGTTCAATATTGCTAAACGTTGCCTTGTCTAGCTGTTGAATCATGTGCGGCGGGATTTTATAAAGTCGACAAATCTCATTCACACCGAAGTTACGTGACTCGAGTAATTGTGCTTTTTCGTTATCCATCGCCAGTTGACGATAGGTCATGCCCTCTTGCAGCAAAGCGACAGAGAACATGTTGCGCAGGCCTGCATGACGTTCAGTGAATTTAGCCAGCAATCTATCGATCGCAGCTTGATCTTTAATCGCTCCAGAAACTTTCGGGCGCTCGATAATCCCTGACATGGTAGCGCCACGCTGAAAAACTGCTGATGCGTGTTGCTCGGTAGCCATTGCCAAGCCAAGAGCATCAGCATTGGTTTCCAGTGGTGACAACCCAACAAAGCCATCAATACTGAAATATTTAATGTGATGCATCATGCTCATCGGTACCGTCTCACCCACTTCGCGCAAGTGGTAATACGGAAGACCGTCAGCACCTTTAAGAACAGTGACTTTTTTAGGGTTGATCGGGATTAATTCAGTAGGGTATCCAGCGCCATTACGCTCTATTAGCGCATAATGGTTACCTTCTAACCCTAGCGCACCTTGAGCTTGCTCGTAATACTCAAAACTGGTGTCTTTCCGATTGGGTGCAGAGTGAATTAGATCATAAACTGGATGATCACTTGCACGTGTTCGACCACCATCCGCATCTCGACGATATAACTCACACGGCAACTGGGCGACTGATTCAGCTAGCAAGGTAACACACGCTCTAACAGCTGACAGGCCTAGAGCCGTTTTGGTATTAACCATCGTGCCCGCAGCGGTTTGACGACCACCCATACTACTAACCCACGAACCGAGATCAGTGGACAATGGGATACTCTCACCATTTATTTTTGTGGCACCGAAAAGACCAGGTAAAAACATTAATCATCCCTCGCTTG
>SKGV01000051.1 GCA_007117275.1 Methylophaga sp. | reverse complement strand
TATCAAACGCTGGTCGGTGAACGCGGTTTAAAACTGTCAGGCGGTGAAAAACAGCGTGTAGCGATTGCCCGTGCGCTGCTCAAGAACCCATCTATCTTAATATTTGACGAGGCTACATCGGCGCTTGACAGTCACGCCGAACAGGCCATCGCTCAGGAGCTACAACAGTTAAGTTGCAACAAAACAACGCTGGTGATAGCACATCGCTTGTCGACCATTACCGATGCAGATCAGATCCTGGTGATGGACCAGGGACACATCATAGAGGCCGGCACACACGAACAGCTACTCGCAAATAAAGGCCGATATTTTGAAATGTGGACTTTGCAGCTTGCCGAAAACAACAGCGAACAAAACTGACTTTTCACATTTCAGCTGTGTGATTTCACACAGCCTGACAACCGCTCTTTCAACCTGATTATTTCCGACCCAGCTGATTGACCAAGGCAGCTGAGATTACTACCCCGGCATGAGATCACAACACCCGCTCTGAATGAGATTTTCTTGGACAATAACCAAATGTTCAGGTTACTATCCAGTTTTTGATATGGCATCGCCATTTCCAAAAATTGTATCCATCTGGCATCAGCTTGCGTTCAGCTTTGGTTCAGTTTTGCTATGACACACTGAACCCGCACTGAGTCAAATAACCTAAAAATTTGAGAGGAACTATAATGAAATTCGGTAAAACTGCTATCGCTGCTGTTTTTGGCGCATCAACACTGTTCTCAGCGGCAGTTATGGCCTCTGAAAACCACACCGTTAGAGCAACATTGACTACATTTGAACCTACAGTTCTCAATATCGCTGTCGGCGACACCATCACTTGGACAAATATGGCAGGCCATGACTCTCAGTCTCTGGAAGGCTACATCCCTGAGGGTGCATCTCCTTGGCATTCATCAATGGGTGATAACTACACCCATACCTTCGAACAAGAAGGGGTTTACTTCTACATCTGTACACCGCACTGGGGTACAGCCATGGGTGGTGTAGTCATCGTTGGCGAACCGACCAACTATGAAGCTCTCGTTGCTAACAACCCACGTGGTGCAACTCGTCGTCTGATGAGACAACTGGATGCCCATCTCGGCAACTAATCAGCACGTCGATATACGTCTCAAAAAGCCCGCACTCTTCGCGGGCTTTTTTGATCCATGCACGCTTTGCTTGTGTTAAAATTATGGAGTTTATTCAGAGAGCGTTCATGTTGAGTATTCATCCAGACCTCATCATGTAAAACGCTTGAGTTATTGAAATCAGAGGGCCTGCTTCAGATGAGTAGCGATATTGATACCGGCAAACGGCGCTTTCTTACCGCCGCAGCCAGTGTTGTGGGGGGTGCAGGAGCTGCAGTAGTTGCAATTCCATTTGTGGCTTCAATGGCACCAAGTGCCAAAGCTGAGGCCGCAGGTGCGCCTGTAAGGGTAGACATCAGCAGATTGGAACCCGGTCAGTTACTGACGGTTGAATGGCGTGGCCAGCCAGTATGGCTGTTTCGCCGTTCGCCGGAAATCATTGCCGACTTGGCTACACTCAATGATCAATTGCGCGATCCACATAGCCAGCAGACGTCACAACAACCGCAATATGCCCAAAATCCAGGGCGATCGATTCGTGATGACCTAATGGTCATGGTAGGCATTTGCACCCATCTTGGGTGCTCACCTACGTTCCGCCCAGAGCTTGCGCCTGCAGACCTCGGCGCCAACTGGAAAGGTGGATTTTTCTGTCCTTGTCATGGCTCCAGATTCGATCTGGCTGGTCGTGTATATCAGGGCGTTCCCGCCCCGACCAACTTGGTAGTCCCCCCCTACCACTTCCTGGGTGACGATGTAGTGATCGTCGGTGAAAGTGCAGAAGGAGCCGCTTGATGTTTGCCAACATGATGAACTGGATTGACGCCCGCTTCCCGGCAAGCAAACTCTGGCGTGAACATCTTTCCGAGTACTACGCCCCGAAAAATCTTAACTTCTGGTACTACTTCGGCGCCTTTGCAGTGTTTTTGCTGGTGCTGCAAATCGTCACCGGAATTTTTCTAACAATGAACTACAAACCGGATGCCGACATGGCATTCGCCTCTGTTGAATACATCATGCGTGATGTGCAATGGGGATGGCTGATTCGTTACCTGCATTCCACGGGCGCCTCAGCATTCTTTATCGTGATTTACCTGCACATGTTCCGAGGTCTGATGTATGGCTCCTACAAGCAACCACGGGAACTAGTGTGGATCTTTGGCATGCTGATTTACGTGGCGCTCATGGCAGAAGCCTTTATGGGTTATTTGCTTCCATGGGGTCAAATGTCTTACTGGGGCGCCCAGGTGATCATTTCACTATTTGGTGCAGTCCCCTTTGTCGGCGAGAGTTTGGCACTGTGGATTCGTGGCGACTTCGTTGTTGCTGATGCGACACTCAATAGATTCTTTGCGCTACACGTTATCGCCATTCCGTTAGTACTTGTAGCACTGGTCGTCATGCATATCATTGCTCTGCATGAAGTAGGTTCTAACAATCCGGATGGGGTAGACATCAAGAAATACAAGGATGAAAATGGTAAGCCACTTGATGGCATTCCGTTCCATCCATACTACACAGTGAAAGATATTGCAGGGCTGACTGTATTCCTGTTCTTGTTCTCTCTAGTTGTGTTCTTTATGCCAGAAGGCGGTGGCTGGTTCTTGGAAGACGCCAACTTCGTTCCGGCAGACCCATTAACAACTCCGGAGCATATCGTACCGGTTTGGTATTTCACGCCGTTTTACGCAATTCTTCGAGCGATCCCATCAGTAGCCGGTTCTTCTTTCCCGGGCGTGGCTGCGATGGGTCTTGCGATTGTCATGCTGTTCCTGTTGCCATGGCTGGATCGTAGCCCGGTGCGTTCGGTTCGTTACCGCGGTCCTTACTTCCGCACTGCCCTTGCTATATTCGTTGTCACCTTTGTCATGCTCGGATTCTTGGGTACTCAACCGGCAACACCTACCTACACCGTGATGTCACAAGTGTTCACCATTTTGTATTTTGCGTTCTTTATCCTAATGCCGTTCTACACCAAGTACGACAAAGATAAACCAGTGCCTGATAGGGTGACAGACTAATGAAACACATCGTATTAACCTTTTTACTGAGCATCGGCTGGCTGTTATCTAGTCATGCAATTGCAGCGCCATCAGGTGTGAAACTTGATTCCGCGAACATCAACCTGAGAGATGAGGCATCGTTGCAGCGTGGTGCTCAAACGTTTGTTAACTACTGTATGGGCTGTCATGCGGCATCGTTCATGCGCTATAGTCGCATGGCAAAGGATCTTGGCTTGTCAGAAGATCTGGTCCGTCAGAACCTTATGTTTGTGACGGATACCATCGGTGACACGATGACTATTTCGATGCGTGCAGAAGATGCTCAAAAATGGTTTGGTGTGGCACCACCTGATTTATCTGTAATAGCACGTTCACGCAGTGTTGACTGGTTGTACACTTACTTGCGCACTTACTACCTCGATGACAGCACCATCATGGGCACCAACAATCTCGCTTACACGAATGTTGCCATGCCGCATGTCCTCTGGGAGCAGCAAGGCTACAAGACCACGGATACAGACGGCAATCTTGTCTCTGCGACACAAGGTAATCTGAGTAACCGTGAATATGACTTGATGGTCCGTGATTTGGTTAATTTCCTCGCCTACATCAGCGAGCCCTCCAAGCTACAACGACTGGATCTCGGTAAATGGGTACTGTTGTACTTATTTATTTTCTTCCTAGTCGCTTACCCGCTCAAGCGGGCGTTCTGGAAAGATGTCCACTAAATTCGGGCTAACGGTGGCTGTGTGATGTTTCTAACAAAATCAATACAGCCACCGTATCTAATGCTGGCATTCGTACACTCATTCGAATCCCAGCGCCCAGGCATTCCATCATGAATAATGCCAATCACCGCTCATCGATTCGACTGTATTCTGCTGCAGATTGCCCTCAATCTCACAAAGTAAGGCTGGTATTTGCTGAAAAAGGTATTGATGTAGATATTCATCAAATCGTTGATAGCTGGCCAGAGACGATTGCCAGTGTCACCCCTTATGGCGAGGCACCAGTTCTGTTTGAACAGGAAGCAGTTATCTTCAACAGCAATATCATCATGGAGTATCTGGAAGAACGCTTTCCACATCCGACCTTGATGCCTGCCGAACCGCTGCAAAAAGCTCAGATGAAACTGATGCTGTACCGGATAGATCGAGACTGGTATTCACTTTGGCCTGATCTCGTCTCATCAAGTAATGCCCGTGCCAGCAAAGCACGCAAACAACTGCTCGAGGATTTGATTGTGCTTTCACCAGTATTCGAACAGCACCCCTACTTCATGAGCGATGAATTTTCCTTGGTTGACTGTGCGCTGGCACCTTTGTTGTGGCGTTTGCCTTCACTCAAAATCACTCTGCCGCCAAAAGCCAGCGCGATAGAAGACTATGCGCAACGATTGTTTGCTAGAGACGGTTTCATCAATAGTCTAAGTGAAACGGAAAAACAATTTCGCTGATGATGACACCACAAAAACCCTACCTTATTCGCGCCATCTATGAATGGCTGGTCGATAATCAGACCACTCCCTACCTTTTAGTAAACACTCTGCATGAACGCTGCCAAGTCCCAAGAGAATATATTCGGGATAATCGGATCGTATTGAATATTGCGCCTGACGCAGTACATAAGCTCACACTCGACAATGAGTGGATAAGTTTTTCAGCAAGGTTTGCAGGCAAAGCCATGGATCTGTTTATTCCAGTGGTAGCCGTCCAAGCCATTTATGCAAAAGAAAATAACGAAGGTATGTTTTTCCCTGATGACCACGCACCTGAACCCGACCACCCCGACAATGATCCTGCCCCAGCTAAACCCTCAGTGCCAACAGAGCGTGTCCAGAAAAAGCCTTCTCTGAAAATCGTTAAGTAACTGCCAATCAATAAAAAAGCCGGTCAGCTTTTTAACTGACCGGCTTTTTGTGTACGAACATCTAAGTCGATTGTTATTGCGCCGCCATCGGTTCAAAGCCAACAAAAGTTACTGACTTATCGATCAAAGGTTGTTCACCTTCTCGCCAAGTCCGCCCATCAGGCACAATCGTTCTCACCTGATATATTTCTCCCGGAATTTCTTCGGACAAGGTGAAAATGTAGTATTTGCTTTCATATAGTGCAAAACGGCTACGTTGTGGGTCGTTTAAATAGGGCTGAATTGTATACTGATAACCAGAGACTTTTTTGCCGTTATAGTCAATCTCAACTGCTTGTTTATCAGCGCCTTCTGCAAAAGCCCAGCGTATTTTGCGTTGGAAATAGCGTCTGTCTCCAGACGTCAGTCGTTCCATTTCTGAAATATCGTATTCGAGGTAAAGTACAAACACGCCGTTGCCCTGTTGATTCGGGCGGTCCTCATAAGGGCGATTATGCTCACCAGTGAAGAATCTAAAATGCGTATCAGCTCTACCTGTGTTGCGGATATTGGTGACATCTACATGAATGGTATCTTCCCGGCCGCCTTCAAGAAAGCTGTCTTTTCTGTACACATAACTCAAGGTGCCCGGTTCAGTCACATTTTTCAGATGCGCCTTATCAAACAACTCGTTGTTAATATCTGAGAATCCTGTTGTCGCTGACGCCTGACCGATAAACAACGTCATCAGCGCAGCCATCATTGAAAGCCATGGTTTTTTCACTGTGTCCTACCTCTCATGTTTACTTTATTTTAATGATATTCTGACCGGTCAATGTATCAAAAAAAGCCGATCAACACTATGACTATCTCAACTGCCTCAAAGATTCTTGCCTGTGTTTTTTTTATGTTTTTGACCACAGCCTGCTCGGCTGAACAGGTGAAGTATGGTCCTGAAATCTATCAGGTGGCCAGTCCTTATGATTTTGAAGAAACACTGATGAATCTGGACATTGCCATCTCCGAATACAATTACAGAATCATTCACCGCAG
>SKGV01000086.1 GCA_007117275.1 Methylophaga sp. | reverse complement strand
CGCCGAATCAACCACAAGGGTGGCGACCACCTTAACATGAGCCGCAGGGGCTGTCTGTCGTTAGCTGAGATTGACAGAACGCCCGCTATCCTCAAGCCCATGAACGCTCAAACATAGCCATCTGCACCCTTTCAATGAGCGCTTGGCAAATGACGATATCAGATAAGCTTTAAGCTGTTCGGACTAGTCCCAGTGATTCACAGGGGCTTAGTGCACCTTGAGCATAAAACTCAGCACAATCGCTACAATGAGCAGATATCTCAGCAAAAAACGCTTAGAATTGAAGTCTTTAACCAAACCTTGCATGGGCTTATTGATGGATAAACTGGCAGGCTGCCACCGATACAGTGCACCACAACATGGCTGAACGATTATTCCGCTCGACCGCCATCGTTAGCTGCATGACCTTCTTATCACGTATTCTCGGCTTTATACGCGACGTTGTTATTGCCCGCATGTTTGGTGCCGGCATGGGTGCTGACGTGTTTTTTGTCGCGTTCAAAATCCCAAACTTTTTGCGAAGACTGTTTGCTGAAGGAGCATTTTCACAGGCCTTTGTGCCGGTCTTGGCTGAATACCGCCAGCGTGGCGATCGAGATCTGCGCGACCTGATTCACCACACCAGCGGCACCTTGTTCACTATATTGTTTGTCATCACCCTGATAGGTGTACTGGCTTCGCCATTGTTAATCATGCTGTTTGCTCCCGGGTTTATCAGCGAGCCGGAGAAGCTTGATTTGGCCAGTCAAATGTTGGCCATCACTTTCCCATATCTGCTATTCATTTCGCTAACCGCTTTGTCCGGCTCGATCTTGAATTCGTTTGGCAAATTTGCAGTGCCGGCCTTCACACCGGTGTTTTTGAATCTCAGTTTAATCATCGCCGCTATCTGGCTGGCACCCGTGCTTGATGAACCGGTAAAAGCGCTGGCCTGGGGAGTTTTTGTCGGCGGTATGGTGCAGTTGTTGTTCCAGTTACCATTTTTGTTAAAGATTCATATCCGGCCAAAACCTCGATGGGGATGGCGACACGAAGGTGTGCAGAAGATTCTTCGCCTGATGCTGCCAGGTATGTTTGGTGTGTCGGTGGCGCAGATTAACTTACTGCTGGATACCGTTCTGGCATCGTTTCTAGTCACCGGCAGCATTTCCTGGCTGTATTACTCGGATCGCCTGGTCGAGTTTCCGCTGGGCGTGTTTGGCATCGCCTTGGCCACCGTTATCTTGCCCAGCCTGTCTCGCCAACATGCCAGTGATAACACACAAAGCTTCTCCGATACTATCGATTGGGCGTTACGCTGGGTGTTGTTAATCGGGGTGCCGGCGGCGCTAGGCCTGATCCTGCTGGCGGAACCGTTGCTGGTGACACTGTTTCAGTATGGCGAATTTAGTGCTTATGACGCTCATCAAGCCTCGCTGAGCCTGATGGCATATGGGCTTGGCCTGCTGCCGTTTATTCTCATTAAAGTGCTGGCCCCGGGCTTTTTCGCCCGGCAAGACACTAAAACACCGGTCAAAATTGGCATCATTGCCATGGCTGTAAACATGGTGCTGAATATCATTTTGATGATCTATCTGGCACATGTCGGGCTGGCGCTGGCTACCGCATTATCAGCCATGCTCAACGCTGGACTATTGTATTTCCTGTTGCGTAAACGCAATGTCTATCGACCGGCGACGGGCTGGTTAAAATTCACCGGCAAACTGGTCATTGCCAGCACCGGCATGATTACGGTGCTGATCTGGTTAACACCGCATATCGGCGACTGGCATGACTGGTCTGGCCGACTGCGCTTTCAAGTATTGATGGGGCTTATTGCAGCATCCGCCGTCTGTTATTTTGTGCTGTTGCATCTACTGGGCATCCGAATTAATAGCCTCATTCGTCCCAGACAGCATGATTTCTAGACAAAAAAAGGCCCTCGAAAGAGGGCCTAATGCAAGAGGACTACGAAAAGCTAATTAGAAGCGGCGGCCAATACCAACCCCCCAAACAAACGGGTTGATATCTGCATTGATTTTTGCCCGGCCAACCACCGTGTTTTTAAAGCGGGCGGTCGTATCGATATCTATATATTTGACGTCAAAGTTGATGAACCAGTCATCATTGATAGCCACATCCACACCGGCTTGTGCTGCCCAGCCCCATGAACTGCTGAGGCTGACTTTTGCGCCTTGTTGATAAATGGCTGAGCTTCTGGGCACTTTTTCATTGTAAAAATGCGTGTAATTGACGCCGGCACCGACATAAGGGCGCACGGTAGCGTTGGGCCGGAAATGGTATTGCAAGGTAAGCGTGGGCGGTAACACCCGGGCATCAATCACGTTCTTGGAGCCTGGCAGGCCGGCCAGGGTGCCACCGACAGCCTTGTTGCCACGCACCGTATGTTTTGAGGTACCCAAAATTAACTCCACACCCCAGTTTGGCGTAATCATATAGGTGATATCCAGCTCGGGCACAGTGTCAGAGTCAACACCGACGCCTTTGCCAAGGTTGCCAGCGCCTGTGGTGGACAAACTGCCACTGCTGTCATTGGGGTTGACGTTGATGATACGACCGCGCACTAACCAGTCGCCTGCCTGATAGGCAAGTACGGGTGTTGTAGCGGCCGAAAGACCAGCAAAGGTGAGGATGCTGGCAGCAATAAGGGATTTTTTCATTTTGGGCTTCTCCATTGCATCGTTGAATTACGATTTGTGGACAGTGTTACTGAGCCGCAAAAAGTTTTCATTGATCCAGGTCAAGAACCCTGCTGTCTGTGTTTAGCCACACAACGATTGCAGTGCGTGCATATCCTTGATGTTGACGCTTTTACCCTCAAAATGAACCAATCCACCGTCCTGAAGACGGCCAAGCAAACGGCTGACAGTTTCAACCGCAAGGCCCAGATGATTGGCAATATCGGCCCGCGACATACTCAATTGAAACTCGGTGGCCGAAAATCCGCGATCCTGAAATCGTCGTGATAAAGACAGCAGAAATGTCGCCATTTTTTCTTCGGCTGTTTTTTTACCAAGCAATAGCATCAGATTCTTGTCTGCGGATAACTCCTTGCTCAGCCGTGACATCATTTGCATTTGCAACTGTGGCATGGCAGCACCAATTTCCGACAGGCGTTCAAAGGGCAGCTCACAAACGCTGCTGGTTTCCAGTGCTTTGGCGGTTGACTGATAACTCTGTGAATGAATCGCATCCATGCCGACAAATTCACCGGGAAAATAAAACCCGGTGACCTGTTCACGGCCGTTACTGGCTGCAACGGTGGTTTTAAATGCGCCACTTCGCACCACATAAATCGACTTGAGCGGGGCGAGATAGTCAAACAGGCTTTGGTTACGACTGAGACTGTGGCTTCTTTGGATGATAGTATCCAGCTGAGCCAGATCATCGCTATGCAGCCCCAACGGCAAACACAGCCTGTACAAGGCGCAAGACTGACATGCCAAATGGTGCTCGTGTTCAACCTTGGCTATATCCATGAACAGTGGCGCGACATTATTAGCTTGCGTCATGGTCATTCCCAGTAAAAAAGTTCAATTTATAATAACGCTTCAAACCATGGTCTGAAACAGTTATTATTTGGTTTTGTTGCTTACATATCAGGAAATACCATGAAGGCTCGTAGCGCAACTATTGCGCGCAATACGCTGGAAACCCAAATTGAGGTCTCCATCAACCTGGACGGCAGTGGCCGCTTCTACTCAGAAACCGGTATCGGCTTTCTCGATCACATGATGGAACAAATCGCCCGTCATGGCCTGTTTGACCTTGACATCAAAGCCAATGGCGATCTGCACATCGACGCTCACCACACGGTTGAAGATATTGGCATCACTATTGGTCAAGCACTCAAACAGGCACTGGGCGACAAAAAAGGCGTGGTTCGCTACGGCCATGCCTATGTGCCACTGGATGAAGCCCTGTCGAGAGTGGTGCTAGACCTGTCTGGCCGACCAGGACTGGAGTTTGATGTGACGTTTAACCGCGATAAAATCGGTGAGTTTGATGTCGATCTGTTTTATGAGTTTTTTCAGGGGCTGGTCAATCATGCAGCGATCACACTGCACATTGATAATCTCAAAGGACGCAATGCTCACCACATCGCTGAAACCATCTTCAAGGCCTTTGGTCGTGCATTGAGAATGGCTGTTGCTCTGGATCAGCGCGCACTGGAACAATTGCCGTCCACCAAGGGTGCCCTATAATCGGCTTAAGGCGTTTGGCGGCTATGCATCACGTTGCAGTTATTGATTATGGCATGGGCAATCTTCGCTCTGTTGCTAAGGCCCTTGAAGCTGTTGCCGGCACGCATCAGGTTATCGTGACCGCCGACGCTAAAACGATTCGTGATGCGTCACACATCGTGTTTCCTGGGGTTGGTGCTATTCGTGATTGCATGGCCACACTTCAGCAAACCGGACTCGACGAGGTTGTTCGTGCCGCCGCAAACAGCAAACCTTTTCTGGGTATTTGTCTTGGCATGCAAGCGCTGATGAGTCACAGTGAAGAAAATGGTGGCACGGAGGGGCTGGATATCATTGCCGGTGAGGTGCGTTTTTTTGATAAGGCGGCCGACCAAGGACTTAAGGTGCCGCACATGGGTTGGAATCAAGTCAGCCAATCCCCGCATCCTCTCTGGCAGCACATTGACCAAGACAGTCGTTTTTATTTTGTTCACAGTTACTATGTCGATCCACAGCAGCCACAAGCAATCGCCGGCACTAGCGACTATTCGTTGAGTTTCGCGTCAGCGGTAGGCCAAGACAATGTATTCGCCGTGCAATTTCACCCTGAAAAAAGTCAGCATACCGGTTTGCAATTACTGAAAAACTTCCTTGACTGGGACGGACAGTCCTAAAACCGATAACAGATTGGAGAACACGTTATGTTATTAATCCCTGCCATTGATCTTAAGGAAGGTCACTGCGTTCGTTTGCGTCAGGGACGCATGGAAGACAACACAGTGTTTTCAGAAGATCCCGTCGCCATGGCGGCTCGATGGGTAGAGGCGGGTGCCAAGCGATTACATATCGTTGATCTCGATGGTGCCTTTGCCGGCAGCCCGGTCAATGCCGATGTGATTCATAACATTTGCCAGGCATTTCCTGATCTGGATGTTCAGGTTGGCGGCGGTATTCGTGATGAAGATACTATTCAAACCTATCTGCTGGCTGGTGTTCGCTATGTGATAATCGGCACAAAAGCGATTAACGCACCGCATTTTGTCGGTGATGTCTGCGCTGAATTTCCCGGCCATATCATCGTTGGCTTGGATGCCAAAGACGGCAAGGTCGCCATTGATGGTTGGTCAAAACTTTCAAACCACGATGTGATTGATATTGCCCAACAATTCGAACAAGACGGCGTTGAGGCGATTATCTACACCGACATCAGCCGTGATGGCATGATGCAGGGAGTCAACCTCGAGTCAACCCGCGACCTGGCCCGCGCCATTCACATTCCGGTCATTGCTTCTGGGGGAGTCAGCAGCTACGACGATATCAAAGCATTGTGTCATTATGAATCCGAAGGCGTGATGGGCGCCATTGTCGGGCGCGCCATCTATGAGGGCAGTATTGATCTGGCTGAGGGGCAGGCGCTTGCTGATCGTTTGAACCCGCCGCTGCAATTCTGATATGGCGCTGGCAAAACGCATTATCCCATGCCTTGATGTTGACAACGGCCGTGTTGTCAAAGGTGTACAGTTTGTTGATATTCGCGATGCTGGCGATCCAGTTGAAGTTGCACGACGTTACGACCAACAGGGAGCTGATGAACTGACCTTTCTCGATATTACCGCTACCCACCATGAGCGTGACACCATGGAAGAGGTTGTTCGATCTGTCGCGAGTCAGGTGTTCATCCCACTAACAGTGGGTGGCGGCATACGAACCGTTGCGGATATTCGCCGAATGCTCAATGCGGGCGCCGATAAGGTGGGCATCAATTCAGCCGCCGTTAAAAATCCAGAATTTGTCAGAGAGGCCGCAGAGAAGTTTGGTTCACAATGTATCGTGGTGGCAATTGATGCCAAGAAGATTTCACAAAGCGGTGAGGCCAATCGCTGGGAGATTTTTACTCACGG
>SKGV01000073.1 GCA_007117275.1 Methylophaga sp. | reverse complement strand
TATCTATCATTGGTTTGATGGCCGAAGCCAGTTTGCTGGTTCAGCTGGTCATGCTGAGTCTGGTGCTGATTTCGATTTATTCATGGACAATTATCTTCAAAAAGCGTGCAGAGCTAGCGCATGCCAAGCGTGAGGCAGATGAATTCGAGGATAGGTTTTGGTCGGGCAATGAGTTAAATAAGCTCTACGAGGAGATCAACGCAAAACCAGATACCAGCGGTGGTATGGAAGGTATTTTCGCGGTCGGCTTCAAGGAGTTCGTCCGACTGAAAAAAACGTCTACTGACTCGAATTATGTTCTCGAGGGTTCACAGCGGGTGATGCGGATTGCACTGGCGCGTGAAACAGACCAGCTGGAGGTTTCCTTGCCATTTCTGGCAACCGCCGGCTCAACCAGCCCCTATATCGGCTTGTTTGGAACGGTCTGGGGCATTATGAATTCATTCCGAGCGCTGGGTAACGTGCAGCAAGCGACATTGGCCATGGTCGCGCCTGGTATTGCCGAGGCGCTGATTGCAACAGCAATGGGGCTGTTTGCAGCGATTCCAGCGGTCATCGCATACAATCGCTACTCACATGAGGTCGAGCGATTGGTGAATCGTTACGATACGTTCCTAGAAGAGTTCTCGTCGATACTGCAACGTCAACAAGGCTAGGTCGAGGTTATTATGGCGCTGTCAAAACCCCACAGACAGAGACGCAAGCCAATGGCAGAGATGAACGTGGTGCCTTATATCGATGTCATGCTTGTGTTGTTGATCATTTTCATGGTGACTGCCCCAATGCTGACACAAGGCGTGCTAGTTGACCTGCCTCAGGCCGCGGCCGAAGCGATTACCGATAGTGAAAATCGCGAGCCATTGGTCGTATCAATAGACCGTGATGGGCGCTTCTATGCCTCTATTGGCGAAAACCCCGAACAGCCCCTGCTAGCTAGTGACCTGCAAGCACGGGTTGCGGCAATTTTACGCCGAAATCCACAAACGCCTGTCATGGTAAAAGGCGACCGCGCTGCCAATTATGGGCAGGTCGTCAGCTTGATGGCGTTGTTGCAAAGCGCCGGTGCTCCCTCAGTGGGCTTGATCACCCAGCAAGCTGAAACAAGCACGGCTGAATAGCATCATGAAGCGTCCATTAATGCAAAATTTGCTGGCAGGTGGTTATTCACTGCTGCTGCATCTTGTGCTGGTGGTTGTCTTACTGGTCGGGTTGGAGA
Source organism: Methylophaga sp. (assembly GCA_007117275.1). GTDB lineage: Bacteria > Pseudomonadota > Gammaproteobacteria > Nitrosococcales > Methylophagaceae > Methylophaga. Next base: position 5,032 of record SKGV01000073.1, on the reverse strand, counting down.
TGCCATCTAAGCCCATGGTTGTCGCGCAGCAGGATGTTGAAATCGTCCAAGCAACCATGGTGGATGAGATGCAGATCCAAGCTGAAATGCAGCGACTGCAAGAACAGGAGCAGGCGCGTCTTGACGCTGAACAGGAACGTCAGAGGCTGATTGAAGAACAACTGCAAAACACACAGGACCAGTTGGCACGCACAGAGCAAGAGTATTTGGATATGCAGCAGCGCGCGCAGCTTGAGGCTGAGCAACGCCAGAGGGAAGCCGAGCAGGAACAGCAGCGGATTGCTCAGCTCGAACAACAGCGACATGAACGAGAACAAGCCAGTCAAATGGCTGAGCAGGAACGTATTGCTCAAGAGGAAGCAAAAAGACAAGCCGAACGTGAGCGTCAGCAGGCCGAGCAGGCACGCTTGCAAGCCGAAGCGGATCGAAAAGCTGCTGAACAAGCCAGAGAAAAGGCAGAGCAAGAACGTTTGGCGGCTGAAAAAGCACAGCAAGAAGCAAGGCAACAAGCTGAACAAGAACGTCAGCGGCTGGAAGAAGAACAACGCAGGGCTGAGCAAGAACGGCAGAGACTCGAACAGGAGCGACGCGAAGCCGAAGCTGAGCGCGAGCGAATTGAAGAAGAGCAACGCCGTGCCGAGGAAGCCAGACGCAAAGCAGCAGAGGAAGAAGAGCGACGCCGCATCGCCCAAGCAGAGGCTGACTTACAACGACAATTGCAAGTAGAGGAAGAACAGCGAACGGCTCGACGAGTTGCTGGTGTTGTGGATCAACATACGGTTGTGATTCAACAGCGAGTAAGGCGTTTTTGGATTCGCCCCTCGAACACTGAGCAAGGATTGGAAGTGACCTTGAATGTCCGTGTGTTGCCCGGTGGTGATGTTGGGCAAGTATCAGTGGTGAGAAGCAGTGGCAATGCCTTGTTTGACCGAAGTGCTGAAAACGCTGTGTTTGCGGCATCGCCGCTACCCCTGCCTAGTGATCCCCAGGCAGCCGGTCAGTTTCGCAATTTTCAGCTTATATTTAAACCAGAATAGAGGATTTTGTCATGGCCAGAAGATGGTTGAAATTTGTCGGCTTCATGCTGATGTTATTACCCTGGCATGCGCACGCTCTACTGACAATTGAAATCACCGGTGGCTCAGAGGCCGCATTACCTATCGCCATCGTACCTTTTGGCGAGGAAGGTGTGATTCCGCCAGAGGATATTTCCGAAATCATCCGGGGTAATTTGCAGAGCAGTGGACGATTTGCACCGCTGGCCAAAAGTGACCTGATATCTCGGCCCCATGAGCAGTCACAGGTCAATTTTGCCGACTGGCGTTTACTGCGTTCTGAAGGTTTAGTGATTGGCAAGGTTTCCAGCCAGGATGGTGAAAATTATCAGGTGCAGTTTCAGTTGTTTGATGTCTATCGAGGCACGCAGATGGCTGGAAAACGCTATCAGGTTCCGGTGTCTGGACTTAGAAACCTGGGTCATCAAATTTCAGATCTGATATACGAAGCATTGACGGGTGAGGTCGGTGTTTTTTCAACTCGACTGGCATTTGTAACTGTTCAGAGGACTGCCGATGGTGCCAGACGTTTTGCGCTGCAAATTTCTGATGCAGATGGTGCAAACCCGCGTACAATTCTGCAATCAGCGCAGCCGATCATGTCACCAAGATGGTCCCCGGATGGTGAGCAACTTGCGTACGTATCATTTGAAAACGGTAACTCAGAAGTGTTTGTGCAACAACTTCGAAGTGGTGACAGGCGATCGGTCGCGGCATTTGATGGGGTAAACAGTGCGCCCTCGTGGTCACCCGACGGCAGACGTTTGGCGTTGACCCTTTCACGGACAGGTTCGCCAGAGCTTTACATTCTCGACATATCGAGTGGTGAGTTGACGCGGGTGACACATAATTCTCAGTCCATTGATACCGAGCCAGTCTGGATGCCCAATGGTCGTGAGCTAGTGTTCACCTCTGATCGTGGAGGTAGGCCTCAGATATACAAAATTCCTGTTGAAGGCGGTCGAGCAACTCGTTTGACCTTTGAGGGGAATTACAATGCTTCACCCGATATTTCACCTGACGGCCAAAAAATGGCCATGGTGCATGCGGTGGCTGGCCGTTACTACATTGCAGTTCAGGATCTGCGAAGTGGCGCAGTACAGATCCTTAGCCAACAAGGCCGCGATGAGTCGCCGAGTTTTGCGCCCAACGGTCGTATGATACTGTATGCTACAGAGCAAAACGGCAGAGGTGTGCTTGCTGCTGTCTCTGTCGATGGCAGAATTCATCAACGATTGGCTGAGTCAGGAATTCAGGTTCGAGAACCATCGTGGTCTCCACTGAGAAAATAAACAAGTTCAACTTCAGGAGAGTTGTGTCGATGAAATTACTTAAATTGAGTGCAATAATGCTAGCGGCTGTTTGGATGGCTGGTTGTAGTTCGACGGCTAAAAAAGATGGTGAAGTCGAGGGCTCAGATCGTGTCGCTGTCGAGGATAGAAGCATAGCATCTGGTGTTTCTGGAGAGAGTGTCCAAGGCAGTGATTTTGGCACTCAAGCGAGCGTTATCGAAGATGATGGCAGTTTTCTCGGTCGTGGTTTGGATGACCCTTCCAGCCCATTGTCTCAACGCGTGATCTATTTTGAGTTCGACAGCTCTGCCGTTCGGGCAGAAGATCAGCACATATTGGAAGCGCATGCGGCCTATCTTGGAGCCAATCCAAATGTCACCGTTCGCCTTGAAGGTCATACCGACGAGCGTGGTTCTCGTGAATACAACCTTGCGCTGGGTGAGCGGCGTGCCATTTCGATCCGGCAGGCACTGATGTTGCAGGGTGCGGGCATGAACCAGTTCCGCGTGGTGAGTTTTGGTCAAGAGCGTCCCGCCGTGGAAGGTTCTGATGAGAGTGTCTGGCAGCAAAACCGCCGCGTAGAAATTATCTATACAGGACGTTAACATGAAGTTTTGCTACAGAAGAAAATGGCTGGTTGTTGCAGTGGCGGTGTGTCTGCTGCCAACCGTAACCATGGCCGAAAGCCAAAGTCTGGAGCAGCGAATAGAACGTCTGGAGCGTATCGTCCAGGGGCAGGGCTTGACAGCCCTGCTGTCTCGCGTTGATCAGTTGCAAAACGAGATTCAGCGTCTCAATGGTGATAACGAGGCGTTAAATCACCAACTGCAACAATTGCAGAACAGTCAGCGTGAAATGTACATGGATCTTGAACAAAGGCTCGAATCACGTCCAGCAGTCCCTGCTGAGAGCGAGCGCCCTTCGACTGCTGTGCCGACAAGCCCAGCATTGCCGACTGATTCCGATTCGGATGCTGACTTTTTAATGGACGCTCCTCCCAGCCTTGAAGACGAATCCGCACAAAGCCAGGCACCGCTTGCCTCTGTCTCAGGAGAGGATGGCGAGACTTCTTATCAGCAAGCACTACAGACTTTGAGAAGTGGCGAGTATGATGAGGCAATTCAGATTCTGAATGCGTTTCCTGAGCAATATCCGGGTAGTGACTATTTACCAAACGTCTATTACTGGCTTGGTGAAGCCTACTACGTGACGCGAAACTTTGAGCAGGCTATCACGTCATTCCAGATAGTGATTGAGCAATATAGTGCTAGCGACAAAGTCGGTGACGCATTGCTCAAACGTGGTTTTAGCGAATACGAACTGGGTGATATCGACAAGGCAGCAATGACCTTGAATCAGGTCGTTGCGACCTACCCTGAGACTTCAGTGGCTCGGCTTGCCAGAGTTCGACTTGATAGGATTCAGCAGGAAAGTCGCTGATATCGAGCGACTGCAGATAGCTAATGGCGCAGTGTCGTATCACAGAAATCTTCTACTCACTGCAAGGTGAGTCGCGTACAGTGGGCATGCCTACCGTCTTTGTCAGACTGACAGGCTGTCCATTGCGCTGCGGATATTGTGATACGGAATATGCATTTCATGGTGGCCAGAAAATGGACATTTCTGACATTGTTGCCAAAGTATCCGCATACCAACCGCGTTATGTCACGGTGACAGGGGGAGAGCCATTAGCGCAGTCAACCTGTCTGGAGTTACTCAGCGAGCTTTGTGACCAGGGGCTTGAGGTTTCATTGGAAACCAGCGGCGCCATGGATATCAGTGAAGTTGACCCCCGGGTCTCAAGGGTCATGGATCTGAAGACCCCTGGCTCTGGAGAAGTGTCCAAAAACCGCTACAGCAACATCGCACTGTTAACAGCACATGATCAATTAAAGTTTGTCATCTGTGACCGGGCGGATTACGAATGGGCCATGGCTAAAATCGATGAGTATGATCTTGCCCAGCGATGTGAGCTATTGTTCTCTCCGGAGCATGAACATCTGGCAGCCACCGACTTGGCGGAATGGATCATCGCTGACAATCTGCCGGTCAGAATGCAAATCCAGTTACACAAATACCTATGGAACGACGCCCAAGGGCGCTAATTGAACATGACTAAAAAGTGCGCTGTTGTGATGCTTTCCGGTGGGCTTGACTCGGTCACTGCATTAGCGATTGCAAAATCGCAAGGCTATGATTGTCACACCATCAGCTTTGATTATGGGCAGCGGCATCGCGCTGAGCTTGAAGCTGCGGCAACGCTGTCCAAAACACTCTCAGCAAGCAGTCATAAAGTCATCAAGATCGACCTTCAAGCCATTGGCGGATCGGCACTTACCGATAGTGATATTGATGTACCAGATCAGTACCAAGAAGGCATTCCCGTTACCTACGTCCCAGCGCGTAACACAGTATTTCTATCAATTTCGCTCGGATGGGCCGAAGTTTTACAAGCCGAGGCCATTTTTTTGGGCGTTAACGCTGTAGATTTTTCCGGCTATCCGGATTGTCGGCCTGAATACATTCACGCTTTCGAGGCCCTGGCAAACCTTGCAACAAAACGGGGGGTTGAAGGTGACACACTGCACATACACGCGCCATTGATGAATATGTCCAAGGCCGAAATTATCCGAGAAGGTATCCGTTTAGGCATTGATTACAGCCAAACAATATCCTGTTATCAAG
>SKGV01000170.1 GCA_007117275.1 Methylophaga sp. | reverse complement strand
GGCGTAGAGAACAAACCATGCTGTCCGACAATCGCTTTGGCAAAGCCATTGGCTACAGCCATTTTCAAGATGGTTTGAATAGCGACATCATTGTAGTAACGACCATCACCACCGAGTACTAGCGTTTTACCATGTCGCTGAGGCAGACTATCGAAAGTGGCCTGAACAAAATTTTCTAGGTAGTGTGGTTGCTGAAAGACGCGAACTCGCTTTCTCAGGCCGGAAGTACCCGGCCGTTGATCATCAAAAGGGTGGCTGGCGATCTTGATGCTGGGCATTCGAGTATCCCTGATTCAATGGGTGACTGAGATTGAGAGTGCTAGCCTGATAATTTTAATGCGTGTTGGCACAGGCTCCATCACACCAACTATACTGAACTCATGACGCAGCCTCAACTGATTAATCAGTCCCGTTTAATGCGCTTTGCGACCTATGCATCGGTGACTGTCGCCATCTTGCTGATCGTGGTGAAAGCCTATGCCTGGTGGTTGAGCAGCTCGGTCAGCATGCTGGCTTCACTGGTTGATTCAAGCATGGATCTACTGGCTTCGCTGATTACATTGTTTGCGGTCTGGCATTCGCTGCGTCCCGCTGATAGTGAACATCGCTTTGGTCATGGCAAGGCAGAGCCAATCGCCGCTGCGGCACAATCCATTTTTGTTGCAGGCTCAGCCTTGCTCTTGCTGTATCAGGCGATTCATCGACTCATTCAGCCCAAACTACTTGAGCAGGGTCTGGATGTCGCCATTGTTGTGATCTTGATTGCCATTGGCCTGACTTCGATACTGCTGAGCTTTCAGCGTTATGTCGTTAGACAAACCCAATCAACGGCTATTCGTGCGGATGCCTTACATTACAAGACCGATCTGCTGGTGAATCTGGGCGTTATCCTCGCCTTGATAATGACCGTGTATGGCTGGCAACGTGCAGATGCGATCATCGCGCTGCTGATTGCGCTGTATATTCTTTACAGTGCCTGGGAAATTATTCAATCGGCCATCGATGCATTAATGGACCGAGAGCTGCCAGACGATCAAAGAGCCTTGATAAAAGAAATCATACTGGCACATCCATCAGTCGAAGGGGTTCACGCATTGCGCACCCGCCGATCCGGTTTGACACGCTTTATAGAGTTTCATCTCGAGCTGTCTGAAGCCCTCAGTCTCGGTGAGGCGCATCTGATCTGCAATACGCTTGAATCTGAGCTAAAACAAACACTTGGTTGTGTTGAAGTCATCATTCATCAAGAGCCAGCGACAAACAGGCCGTCTTGAGTGCAATAAAATGGAATCATGGTTCGGCTGATTTCGTATAATCTAGATTGGTTTCTGGAGGCATCTTTATCTTGTTTGACACTATCCCACTCTACTACCAAGTCACATTGGGACTTTTGCTGCTGTTATTCGCGTGGCTGATTTATTACCGTTTTCGACGCGTTCACTCAGCCTTACGCATCATTGATGAAATACTCAAACCCTACCGGCGAGATGAAGTCGATCACTTGATTATTCCAGACGGAATGGGTGGTCTGATGGAAATAGAACGCCTAGTGTTAACTGAGCAGGGGTTGTTGATTATCGAAACCTATCCCATCAGTGGCCATCTGTTTGGTGCAGACCATATCGAACAATGGACACAAATCATCAACGGCAAAAGCTATAAATTCACTAACCCACTGCGTCATTGCCATAACATTCGAGAGTCACTACAGGCATTGGTGCCTAAAATCCCCGTTTTTTGTCGCGTGGTGTTCACAGCCGATAGCAATTTCCCCAAGGGCAAACCCGCGGAGGCATCGGTGCTGGCTACACTTGCAGACGATCTGGCAGAGGTCTTTGACGATGCCAAGGCACCGCAAAGATTAGATGATGCATGGCAACGCATCACACGGATTGGCAGAAAAGACCAGCAACCTCTGGTAAACGAGTGATCAAAATGTCGGCGAAACCATTAGTCGTAGCTATTTCTTCCCGGGCTTTGTTCGATCTTGACGATAGCCATCGCATATACGAACAGCAGGGCACCGAAGCCTATTGCCAGTACCAGATAGAAAATGAGGACAAACCGCTACAGCCAGGAGGGGCATTTAACTTGGTAAAAAAACTATTGGCGCTTAACGATAACAACCCAAACACGCCAAAAGTTGAAATCATTTTGCTATCACGCAACAGTGCAGACACCGGCCTACGTGTATTTAATTCTATTCAGCATCACAGGCTGGCAATTACCCGTGCTGTTTTCACCTCTGGTAGCAGTCCGTATCGTTATGTGGCGCCATTTAGCGCAAACCTGTTTTTGTCGACCAGCCCGGAAGATGTTCGAATGGCGCTTGATGCTGGCATTGCCGCCGCCACTATCCTAGCCTCCAATGTTGGCAATAACACTAATTCCGAGCAACTTCGCATTGCCTTTGATGGAGATGCTGTGATTTTTTCAGATGAGTCCGAGCGTATCTACAAGGAAAAAGGTCTGGCGGCGTTCACAGAAAATGAGCAGCAAACGGCGCGCGATCCGCTCTCAGGGGGGCCATTCAAAGACTTTCTGATGGCATTGAATCAAATTCAAACTGAATACCCAGAGAACAGATCGCCCATCAGAACCGCGCTGGTGACAGCGCGCTCTGCTCCCGCGCACGAACGTGTCATTCGAACGCTGCGACACTGGGGCATACGCATCGATGAAGCAATCTTTCTCGGTGGCATGGAAAAGGGGCCATTTCTGAAATCTTTCGGTGCAGATATTTTCTTTGATGACCAAGAAACACATTGCCAATCAGCAATGGCACACGTCGCTACTGGGCATGTACCTCATGGCGTCGCCAATCAAAAGCCAGAGAGTGAGTGAAACGTGACTTCCCATCACCAAAGGACACGTTTTGATAGTTTGAACACTGGTTTTGCCAGTGAGTTGTGGCTATAATGCCCGCTTTTGCGGATTTTCTTAGTCCCAAAAACCGATAATATGCGAGAGTGGCGGAATTGGTAGACGCGCTGGATTTAGGTTCCAGTAGGGTAACCTGTGAGAGTTCGAGTCTCTCCTCTCGTACCAACCATAACAAAACGCAGGTCAACATCGCTGTACAGGCAACTGACCCCCATGTTTGAGGTAGAGAATGCAAGTTACTGTAGAAAATGTGAGCGAACTCAGTCGTCGGATGACGGTCACGGTCGAAGATGTCAACATCGAACAAGCTACTCAAGAACGATTGAAAGCTATCCGTCCGTCGGTCAAAATGGCGGGATTCCGCCCAGGCAAAGTGCCTTTGAATATGGTTGCTCGCTCGCATGGCTCAACTGCCCGTCGTGAGATTATTGATGCGATAGTGCAGCAAAATATTCGCGAAGCGTTCACACAAGAAAACGTCAATCCTGCCAGTCCACCTAACATTGTTGACATGAAAGAAGACGGCGGCAATTTTATTTTTGCCATGGAATATGAAGTCTTCCCAGAACTCGACACCGTCAAACTGGACGGAATCACGGTTGAAAAAGTGATCGCCGAAGTGACCGATGAAGACGTCGAAAAAATGCTCGAGACGCTGCGGGAACAGCGCATGGTCTGGGAACCACTTAAGCGTGCCGCCAAGGAAGAAGACGGAGTCACCATCGATTTTGTCGGCAGTATTGATGGCGAAGAATTCCCCGGTGGTTCTGGCAAAGAGGTACTGGTTGAAATCGGCAGCGGTGCAATGCTGCCTGAGTTTGAACAACAACTGATTGGTGCCAAGCCTGGGCAAGAACTGACCATCGAACTGACATTCCCAGAAGATTACCGCGCTGAGCACTTGCGGGGTAAACACACTTTGTTTGCGGTGACTGTCAAGTCAGTCGCCAAGAAAAAATTACCCAAACTCGATAAAGAGTTCGCTCAAACCTGTGGTGTTGACGGTGGCATTGCGGCCCTGAAAAAAGAGGTCCGCGCCAACATGCAGCGTGAATTGCGCACTGCACTTAAAGCATCCAATAAGCGCAAAGTCATGGATGCTATCCTCGCCAACAACGAACTGACACTGCCTGAAGGTCCAGTCCAACGTGAAGCCGAGTTCTTGATGGAGCAGAGCAAAAACAACCTGCGTCAGCAAGGCGTGAATGTCGATGGCATTCCCTTTGAGGTCGATGCCTTTAAAGACAACTCGCGTCGTCGTGTCGCTCTCAGCTTGCTCATCGGTAAACTGGTTTCAGAAAACAAAATCACGCCAGATGAAGCCAGCGTGAAATCGGAAATCGACACCATTGCTGCAAACTACGAAGATCCTGAAGATGTGCACAACTACTACAACAACAATCAGGAAAAAATGGCCGAGATTCAAATGATGGTTGTTGAAGACAAACTAGTTGAATGGATTTACGACCATGTTAAAGTAACCGAGAGCACTTCAAATTTCACAGAAGTGATGAACTCCGCAGCAGCCTAAAGCTCTGACGCAGACGGAATCCAGCCCGTGCTCATGTGAAATGCGCACGGGCTGATTTTTATCAGTTGCAGAAATTACAGGACAGACATGAGCAAAGCACTTAACGAAGACATCAATCCGATCAATAATGCCCTGGTTCCCATCGTTGTAGAGCATACCTCGCGCGGCGAACGCTCTTATGATATCTACTCCAGACTGCTCAAAGAGCGCGTCATTTTTATGGTTGGCCCTGTAGAAGATCACATGGCCAACCTGATAGTAGCTCAGATGCTGTTTCTTGAGTCTGAAAACCCCGATAAAGATATTCATCTCTACATTAATTCACCTGGAGGTGCCGTGACCGCAGGGCTAGCAATTTACGACACCATGCAATTTATCAAGCCTGATGTCAGTACCCTGTGTATCGGTCAAGCCGCCAGCATGGGCGCTGTACTGCTGACCGGTGGTGCAAAGGGCAAGCGTTTTTGTCTGCCAAACTCTCGTATCATGGTTCACCAACCGCTGGGTGGTTTTCAGGGACAAGCGTCTGACTTTGACATTCATGCCAAAGAAATCTTGAGCATTCGTAGCCGCCTGAATGGAATTTTGGCCAAGCATACAGGTCAAGACATTGACAAGATTCAGCAAGATACTGATCGTGATAATTTCATGAATGGTGAGCAAGCCGTTGAATATGGTTTAATTGACTCGGTACTGAATAATCGAGCCGATACCAGCGCGTGATTCGAAAAATCAGGAATGTCAAATGAGCGATGATAAGAAAAACGATGAAAAGTTACTTTACTGCTCTTTTTGCGGTAAGAGCCAACACGAAGTCAAAAAGCTGATTGCTGGACCTTCTGTTTTTGTCTGCGATGAATGTGTTGAGCTTTGTAACGACATCATTCGTGAAGAAATGCAGGATGTCGCCGAAGCGAAAGCAGAAAATAAACTACCGACCCCACATGAAATCAATCATGCTCTAGATAGCTATGTCATCGGACAGCAGCGTGCCAAACGCGTGCTTTCTGTGGCGGTTTACAATCACTACAAACGTCTGCGCAGTGTGGTCAAAAATACCGATGTCGAGCTGTCCAAAAGCAACATCCTGCTTATCGGTCCGACAGGCAGTGGTAAAACTCTGCTGGCAGAAACGCTGGCAAGACAGCTAAATGTGCCTTTCACAATGGCGGATGCCACCACATTGACTGAAGCGGGTTATGTCGGTGAGGACGTTGAGAACATCATTCAGAAGCTGCTACAAAAGTGTGATTACGATGTACAAAAAGCTGAAACTGGCATTGTCTACATTGATGAAATTGACAAGATTTCCAAAAAGTCTGACAACCCCTCGATCACTCGGGATGTTTCCGGTGAAGGTGTTCAGCAAGCGCTGCTGAAACTCATCGAGGGCACAATTGCCTCCGTGCCGCCGCAAGGGGGGCGTAAGCACCCGCAACAGGAGTTTTTGCAGGTGGATACCAGCAAGATTTTGTTTATTTGTGGTGGTGCTTTTGCCGGACTCGACAAGGTCATTCGCAACCGCACACACAAAGGCGGTATCGGATTTTCTGCTCAAGTCAAAAGTGCTGATGTCGAAAAACCCACTGGTGAAGCGCTCAAGGCGGTTGAACCTGAAGATCTGATTCAATATGGTCTGATCCCAGAATTTGTGGGACGTTTGCCGGTGGTCGCCACACTCAATGAACTGGATGAACACGCCCTGATCCAGATCCTCACCGAGCCAAAAAATGCACTGACCAAACAGTATCAACGCTTGTTCGAAATGGAAGGAGCCGAATTAGAGTTTCGTGAGGATGCATTGCATGCCATTGCACGCAAGGCCATGGAACGTAAAACCGGCGCTCGGGGACTTCGATCAATCATCGAAAATATGCTGCTAGATACCATGTTTGACTTGCCAAATCTTGACAATGTCGCCAAGGTCGTCGT
>SKGV01000052.1 GCA_007117275.1 Methylophaga sp. | reverse complement strand
TAAAGAATGCGTGCAGTCCTAGCATGGGCTGATTACCGTGCCAGAGCACACCATCCATATCTATTATGAGTCCGCTCACATCATTAAAATGCGTCATAAAGCCCTACTTTGCCAATCAATGTCCGGGGGCAAGAGTGTCACAGAACCTTAAAAGCTGTCCAGCAACGCCCCTTTTGATAAACCTTACAGGTGCAAAAATTGACACGTTTGCAACAACTGCTTTATAGTCTTCCAGCGTATTTTCGACGTAAATCTAATAATTAAACCAACTTTTAGGAGCATGTCAGCATGGCTAAAGCACTTATCCAAATGGCTCTGGATTCTCTGGATTTCGACCAAACAATCGCACTTGCAGAGCAAGTTGCTCCTTATGTCGATATTCTGGAAGTCGGTACCCCTTGCATTAAGTACAACGGTCTGGAGATCGTTACTGCACTGAAAACCAAATTCCCTAACAACCTGATTCTGGTTGACCTGAAAACGATGGACGCTGGCGAATACGAAGCGACTCCATTCTACGAAGCAGGTGCTGACATCTGCACAGTTCTGGGCGTTTCTGATAAAGCAACCATGGGCGGCGTTATCAAAGCAGCAAATGCTAACAACGCAGAAGCTCAAATCGACTTGATCAGCGTTAAAGACAAAAAAGCCGTGGCAAGCGAAGCTGCCAAAAATGGTGCGCAAATCATCGGTGTTCACACCGGTCTGGACGCTCAAGCCGCGGGTCAAACACCGTTTGCTGATCTGAAAGATATCGCGGATCTGAACCTGGGTGTTCGTATCTCTGTTGCTGGTGGTCTGAACAAAGACACCATTCAGGATACTGTCCGTGCTGGCGCAACTATTGTTGTGGTGGGTGCGGCTATCTACGGTGCGCCATCACCAGCAGAATCAGCCAAAGAACTGCGCGCGCTGGTCGACGCAGCCTAAGCTGGAGCGCACACACGCTCACACAGCAAAAAAATCAAACGAGTGGCCTACGGGCCGCTCGTTTTTTTTACAACAGGCTTCATTAAACCAGACAGTTGTACCGTCACAAGCCCGTGCTAGCCAACTGCCAACCGAGACTGGCTTGAAATCAGCCTTATAGTGGCTTTAAATGCATACGCCTCGGCAAATTAAGCACTGGCTTGTCACGGTAAATCTAAAATAGTAATTTACCCGTTGCGCCAACCTCATTGTTGGGCAGATGGGGTTAATAGGTAACAGGGGAATTTCTTATGAGTGATAAAGGTTTGTTAGCTTCAATTTGCGGCTTTTTCAAAGGCTTGTTTTCATCTGACAAAAGCTGTTGTGATGATAAGCCCGCGACCACACAAAGCAAAAGTAATGACGGCCTGACCGGGGTTGAGCGCTACATCAGAAACAATGCTCAGTCTGGCTCACAACTGACCGGTGTTGAAAAATATATCCGTAAACAGTTGGCGGATAACAAGCCGCTCACCGGCGTAGAAAGTTACATTCGTAACCAGGTCGGCGCCAAGCCTTTGACCGGTGTTGAGCGCTACATTCGCAGCAAAAGCTAGCACTTATAGAAAATCGGGTGGTGAAACAAACTACCGACACACGTCGGCGGTTTGACCACTACTCATCAGCCGAGCCTTGAACCACTCAAGGCCTTGGCTTTGTTTAACTCTATTATTGAACAATAACCATACAGGTATCTAACATGGCTAATTTACTTGATCAGCTTAAGCAAATGACCGTGGTTGTTGCCGACACAGGTGATATTCAAGCAATTGAAAAATACACACCTCGTGACGCCACCACTAACCCGTCACTGATTACTGCAGCAGCTCAAATGCCACAATATCAAGGCATTGTTGACGACACCCTGAAAGGTGCTCGTCAGTCTCTGGGCGCAGGCGCATCTGCGTCAGAAGTTGTGTCTCTGGCATTTGACCGTTTGGCAGTGTCTTTTGGTTTGAAAATTCTGGAAATCATCCCAGGCCGCGTCTCTACCGAAGTCGATGCTCGTCTGTCATATGACACCGATGCTACGATTGCCAAAGGCCGTGATTTGATTGCTCAGTACGAAGCTGCCGGTGTTTCTCGTGAACGCATCTTGATCAAAATTGCTGCCACATGGGAAGGCATTCAAGCCGCTGCAGTTCTGGAAAAAGAAGGTATTCACACTAATCTGACCCTGCTGTTCGGTCTGCACCAGGCTATCGCCTGTGCCGAAAACGGTATCAGACTAATTTCACCTTTCGTGGGTCGTATCCTTGACTGGTACAAAAAAGATACCGGTCGTGACTCGTACGAGCCACATGAAGATCCAGGCGTTTTGTCTGTTACCGAGATTTATAGCTACTACAAAAAGTTTGGTTATGAGACTGAAGTTATGGGCGCCAGCTTCCGTAACCTCGGCGAGATCACTGAGCTTGCCGGCGTTGACTTGCTGACTATCTCGCCAGGCCTGCTGGATGAGCTGCAAAACACTGAAGGCACACTTGAGCGTAAACTGTCGCCTGATGCTGCAGCAAACTCTGACATTGCCAAACTGACCATGGACAAAGCCACTTTTGACGCCATGCATGCAGAAAACCGCATGGCTGCAGAAAAACTGTCGGAAGGTATCGATGGCTTTGCCAAAGCGCTGGAAGCACTTGAAGAGTTGCTCGCTGATCGTTTGGCGAAACTGGAAAGCTAATCACACCACGACATTAGCAATCTGCGCCTCGAAAGCTGGAATCTTTCAGCTTTCGAGGCAACAGGATTTGGCTCACATTGACTTGCCGCCATTTTCTGCTTTATAGTCCCATGTCCTTGAATTGTGGGATAACAATAATCTTATTTAGGAGTAAAACACATGGCTGAAATTCAAATGGCTCTGGATTCTCTGGACTTTGACGCAACAATGGCTCTGGCTGAACAAGTCGCTCCATACGTCGACATTCTGGAAATCGGTACACCTTGCATCAAATACAACGGTCTGAAACTGGTTAAAGCGCTGAAAGCTGCTCACCCAGACAAAAAAATCCTGGTTGACCTGAAAACCATGGATGCTGGTGAATACGAAGCGACTCCTTTCTTTGAAGCGGGTGGCGACATCACTACTGTTCTGGGTGCTTCTGACATGGCAACCATGAAAGGTGTTATCAAAGCAGCTAACGCCAACAATGCTGAAGCTCAAATCGATTTGATCGGTGTTGAAGACAAAGCGGCTGTTGCTAAAGAAGCTGCGGCTAACGGCGCGCACATCATCGGTGTTCACACCGGTCTGGACGCACAAGCTGCTGGTCAAACACCATTTGCTGATCTGAAAACCATCACTGGTCTGGGTCTTGGCGTTAAAGTTTCAGTTGCTGGCGGTATCAACAAAGACACCATCCAAAGCTGTGTTCAAGCGGGTGCTGCGATTGTTGTTGTGGGTGCAGCTATCTATGGTGCGCCATCACCAGCTGAATCTGCTAAAGAACTGCGTGCACTGGTTGACGCAGCATAAGGATCAGTAAAATGACAATGCATCGCGAACTGGTTATTAAGAAAATCACAGATATCCTGGGAGCTACTGATAGCTCACTTGAAGCGCAATTTGTATCCATGTGTGATGATGCCAAGCGCATCTTCATCACGGGTGCGGGTCGCTCCAGGCTGGTCGGTAACTTCCTTGGTATGCGGTTGATGCATAGTGGTTACACCGTTTACGTTCAGGGTGAAATCAGCACTCCTAGCATCCGTGAAGGCGATTTGTTAATCGTTATCTCGGGTTCGGGTGAGACAACTCAGCTGATTTCCTTTGCCAACAAAGCGAAGTCTGAAGGTGCCAAGGTCGTGTTGATTTGTTCAAAATCAAGCTCGACTATTGGCGACTTGGCGGATAAAACAATTCAAATTGGTACGGATGCAAGCTTTGCCCCAACCAAGGGTATGCCAATGGGTACCATGTTTGAGTTGTCTACATTGATTTTCCTGGAAGCTATCGTGTCTCATCTTATCCATGAGAAAGGCATCCCAGAAGAAGAAATGCGTTACAGACACGCCAATATGGAATAACCACTTTTCCTTAGCAAAAAAACAAAACGGGCAATCCAGATGGGTTGCCCGTTTTTTTATGTCCAGCATAAATAGAGCTAATCAGCACAACACGTTATAATTACGCGATATCCAAACTGTTAGCGGTCAATGATTTATGTCTGGCAAAACTCTTTACGACAAACTCTGGGATCAACACGTTGTGCGCACTGATGACGACGGCACGGCATTGATCTACATCGATCGTCATCTGGTACATGAAGTCACCTCGCCTCAAGCTTTTGAAGGCTTGCGATTAGCGCAGCGTAAACCCCATCGTGTCGATAGTGTGCTGGCAACACCCGACCACAATGTTCCCACCCAGCATCGCGATCAAGGCATTGCCGATCCTGTCTCAAGACTTCAGGTTGAAACCCTTGACCAAAACTGTATTGATTTTGGCATTACCGAATTTGGCCTTGCCGATCTGCGACAGGGCATTGTGCATGTCGTGGGGCCAGAACAAGGCGCTACCCTGCCCGGTATGACCGTGGTCTGTGGCGATTCGCACACCTCAACCCATGGCGCTTTTGGCGCATTGGCTTTTGGTATTGGCACATCAGAGGTTGAGCATGTACTTGCTACACAATGCCTGATTCAGCGAAAGTCAAAAAATATGTTGGTGCGTGTCGATGGCCAGGTCAAACCTGGCATTACCGCTAAGGATATTGTGCTGGCAATCATCGGCGAAATCGGTACGGCTGGTGGCACAGGTTATGCCATAGAATTCGCTGGTGAGGCGATTCAAACATTGTCCATGGAAGGCCGCATGACGGTCTGCAACATGACCATAGAAGCCGGTGCCCGTGCAGGTATGGTGGCGGTGGATGACACCACCATCAACTATCTGAAAGGTCGCCCCTTTGCGCCCAAAGCCGAGCATTGGGATATGGCAGTCGATGCCTGGCGACAATTACATTCAGATGCGGATGCACAGTTCGACAAAGTTGTGGTCCTGAATGCTGAAAGCATCAAGCCTCAAGTGACTTGGGGCACCTCACCGGAGATGGTAGTGCCGGTTGATGACACAGTGCCGAATCCCCAACAGGAAACCGACACCGTTAAACGCAATGGCATGGAAAAAGCCCTGAAATACATGGGATTAAGTGCCAATCAGCCAATTACAGATATTTACCTTGATCGCGTATTTATTGGTTCGTGCACCAATTCCCGTATTGAAGATTTACGCGAGGCTGCAGCAGTCATCAAAGGTGGCAAAGTTGCCAGCTCGGTGAAACAAGCACTGGTGGTGCCTGGTTCTGGTTTGGTCAAAAAACAAGCCGAACAAGAAGGTCTGGACAAAGTATTTATTGCGGCCGGTTTTGAATGGCGAGAGCCTGGCTGCTCAATGTGCCTGGCGATGAATGCGGATCGTCTCGAGTCTGGCGAACACTGTGCTTCAACGTCAAATCGTAATTTTGAAGGCAGACAGGGCCAAGGCGGCAGGACGCACTTGGTCAGCCCAGCCATGGCCGCAGCGGCAGCCATCGCTGGCCACTTTGTTGATATCACGCGCTGAGTTTATGGCCATTGACTATGCATCGCTTGCAACTGAGTTACTGACGCTTCGTGATTGGCTGCGCTGGACAACGTGTCGTTTTAACCAGTTGACACTATTTTTTGGTCATGGCAATACGGATGCTTTTAACGAAGCCAGCCAACTCATCTTGCACAGCCTTGGCTTGCCATTAGATAGCTTGCCAGAGTTATTTATGGATGCGCGGCTGACCACAGCTGAAAAGCAAACGCTGATTGAGCTGATTCAACAACGAATTGACGCGCGTGTGCCGGTCGCCTACCTGACCAAAGAGGCTTGGTTTGCCGGGCTGGCGTTTCATGTCGATGAACGGGTATTAATTCCACGCTCACCCTTTGCAGAACTTATCGCCGAACAATTTAGCCCCTGGCTGGCTGAGCCTGACAGCGTGTCACATATTTTGGATATGTGCACTGGCAGTGGTTGTATCGCCATTGCCTGTGCCTATGCCTTTCCAGAGGCTCAGGTCGATGCCATCGACATTGATCACGACGCACTCGAAGTTGCCACAATAAATCAACAGCGTCACCAGCTTGAAGACCGACTTACGTTAATTCAATCGGATCTGTGGTGTAACCTCGATTCATCACGTCGATATTCGCTGATCGTGTCCAACCCACCGTATGTCGGTGCTGAGGAAATGGCCGGCCTGCCTGCAGAGTATCGACATGAACCACAGCATGCCCTGTATGCGGATAACAATGGACTGGCACTGGTTGAGCAAATTATTCGAGGCGCAGCAGACTATTTACAGCCTGACGGTTTGCTGTTTGTTGAAGTCGGCAACAGTGATGAGGCGGTGGC
>SKGV01000010.1 GCA_007117275.1 Methylophaga sp. | reverse complement strand
TTCCTTCGTTATTTGCCTGAGACCGGCAATTTGGTTGAGTTGGCCAGGCAGCCGGTACCGCGTTTGCGTGATATCGCTAACAGCTTTGAAAACGCTGAAGCAGGCAGTTTACAGCCGGTGGTGATTGACCCAACACGAGGTGCAATCATGGCATTACTGGTGCAGACGCCCAGCATGCAGGAACGTATCAACCAGGGCGGATGGATCGGCTATATCATCCTGGGGTTAGGTCTGATCGGTTTACTCATTGCGGTTCAGCGATTTGTCCACCTTGTTCTGATCCAGCGTCGAGTCAACCAGCAACAAAAGACCTCCGAAACCAGTCAAAACAACCCTCTGGGCCGGATACTCTCAGTCTACAACGATGAGTTGGCTAATGATGTTGAAACGCTCTCATTAAGGCTGGATGAAGCAATTCTTCGTGAAACACCGACCATCGAAAGAGGTCTGGTGACCTTGGCTATTCTTGCTGCAATCGCCCCGATGTTGGGCTTGTTGGGAACGGTGTCTGGGATGATCGAAACATTCCAGTCGATTACGTTATTTGGCACCAGTGATCCAAAACTGATGTCAGGCGGCATCTCACAAGCGTTAGTCACTACCCAATTAGGCCTTGCAGTTGCTATTCCTTTGCTACTAATGCACAGCGCGCTGTCTAGCAAGAGTAACCGCTTGATACAAATCCTTGATGAGGAAAGTGCGGCTATTGTTGCTCGCAATGCGGAAAAACAGAATGGATATCCTGAACAGTAATCTTTTCGAGATAGGCTTGCTGATGGAGCAGGGTGGCATCGTTCTGTGGAGCATTCTGCTGGTGTCTGTGGTGATGTGGGTGCTGATAATTGAGCGTTATTACTTTGTTTATTTTGTCTATCCAAAGCAGGTTGAATACTACATTGATGCCTGGCAACATCGTAGCGACAGACGCAGCTGGTGTTCTCAGCAGATTCGTAGCGGCATGATTGCCCATAGCCGATATGAATTACAGCGACACATCGTGCCAATTAAAACGCTCACAGGCGTGCTTCCCATGCTTGGCTTGCTGGGCACGGTATACGGAATGATTCAGACCTTTGATGTCATGACTGTGTTTGGGACTGGAAATACCAGGGGCATGGCCAGTGGAATCTCTATCGCGTTAATCACCACCATGGGTGGGCTGATGACAGCACTTTCCGGGATGTATTTCATCACCCAATTACAACAGCAGGTATCGCGTCGTGTCGACAACCTAGCCGCTGCATTGCGAAGGTATTAAGGGCTTTAACTAGGAGAAACCGACATTCGCGTCGACACAGTGGTGGTGTTGCTGAAATCAACATGACGCCGATGATCGATATGGTATTCATCTTGCTGATTTTCTTTATTGTGACTACCTCATTCGTCCGAGAGACAGGGGTTGATGTCACCCGTCCGTCAGCACAAACTGCAACCAGTAAGGAACGTGCCAACATCATGGTTTCTATTCGAGCCAACGATGAAATCTGGATGGATGGCCGGCAAATTGATCGACGCGCGGTTCGAGCCAATGTTGAGCGTATGCATGCTGAAAACCCAGAAGGTTCAGTGATAATTCTTGCTGACAGGGATGCGAAAACGGGTCTATTGATTGAGGTCATGGATCAGGCGCGTCTGGCGGGTGTTGCCAATGTCTCAATTGCCGCTGAAGCGGAATAGGGGCTTTAGTCGATGCGTTTGATTGTGGCCTTGCTCTTGGCGATTGTTATCAACGTTAGTTTGTTTATGCTGATGAAACACATGGTCACCCCAAAGGTTGTTGACCGACAACTGACAGAAGATATTCGGCTGCTTGATTTTATTCGGATGCAGCGTGAAGAAGTTGAGCCTGAGACCAGACGTCGGGAGCGTCCTGAACCGCCACCTCCCCCTGAAGAACCACCACCGCCACCCCCTTCTGCGACAGCGCCAGATGTCACGCCACCCGATGTGCCTTCACCACAACTGAATGTGCCACGCATTGATGTGCCGTTGAGTATAGCGGGTGGTCCATACTTGGGAGACTTTATGGCGGCCCCGGCCCCGGCAGCCTCAGCACCAGCCGTTCAGCCAAGTATGGATGACGAAGTGGTAGCGCTGGTCAGAATTCCGCCAAACTACCCGCGTACTGCACAGCGCCGAGGTATTGAGGGTGTGGTCACGGTTGAGTTTACCATCACTAGAGATGGCTCTGTGAGAGATCCTATTGTGGTCAGTGCGACACCTGAAAACATATTCGACCGTGAGGCACTCAATGCGATTGCCCGCTGGAAGTTCAGGCCAAAAGTAGAAGATGGTCAACCGGTTGAGCGCCGTGCGACACAAGAAATTGAATTCAGGATGGCGCGCTGATGCTGGGCAGAATCGTGTTAATAGGCTTTCTTGCTGTGCACAGCATCGCCAATGCTGAACAGTATCTACTGACCGAATCTACCTATCGAGTATTGAGTGCAGCCCACGAGAAAATGGAAGCACAGCAATATACACAGGCCGAGCGCGACTTACAGGTGTTGCTGAATGATATTTCATCAAGTTCATACGATGCTGCAATGGTCAAACAGACGCTTGGTTATCTGTATTCAGAAACCGGTGACTATGCAAGGGCTGCAAGCACATTTCGCGAAGCGCTTGCATCAGATGCCTTACCCGCGGATGTCAATCATAACCTTCGATTCAATCTTGCACAGCTCTTGATTGCTGCCGATAACTATCGTGAGGGAATCGATGAACTTGAGCGATGGATGCAAAACGAAGCAGCACCATCAGACAATGCCTATCTACTATTGGCGACGGCCTATTATCGTTTGCCGGAGTACCAGAAAAGTATCGATACCATCAAAC
The DNA here is from genome assembly GCA_007117275.1 of Methylophaga sp. Classification (GTDB taxonomy): domain Bacteria; phylum Pseudomonadota; class Gammaproteobacteria; order Nitrosococcales; family Methylophagaceae; genus Methylophaga. The sequence goes on along the minus strand of SKGV01000010.1, from coordinate 3,531 downwards.
GGCTGATTGAGCGAACGACACAACCCAAAGAGGAGTGGTATCGATTGCAACTGGCTGGCCATATGGAGCTGAATCAGTATCGTGCCGCGACCCGTCTGCTGGAAACGATGGTCAGCCGCTATCCTGAGCAGAAAAACTACTGGGATCACCTAGCTTCTCTGTACATGCAGCAGGAACAGCAATTCCGCGCTCTGGCTGTGCATTCGCTCTCGATGCGTATGGATTTGGCTGATGCTAATACCCTGCAACGGATCATCGATATGTATCGTTATTTGGGGATTCCATTCAAAGCAGCAACCACGCTGGAACAGGCCATGAACGATGGCGTCATTGAGCGAAATTTTGCTCAGCAAAAAAGATTGGCTGATAGCTGGCTAGCCGCTCGTGAACTCACGCGCGCGATTGATGTGTTGTCATCGATTGCCACTCAGGATGACACGGCTGAGACTGGCTTTCAGTTGGCCAGACTGCACATCAACGAAGAACGCTGGGACGAGGCGCTGAGCACCTTGCAAAAAGTTGAGTCAATGCTAGACAGTGAACGATTACGTGGTGAACTGCTTTTGCTCAAGGGAATGGCCTATTTCAATCTGGGTGATTACTTACAAGCCAGAACTCAGTTTAGTCAGGCGATTGCCTTTGAACGGCAGCGTAATCAGGCCGGACAATGGCTGCGCCATGTTGATGCTTTGCTAAGTGAGCAAAAAAGTGCCTCATGAGTCTCGACAGGCATTGAAACAACAGCTGGTCGAGCACTATCGCTGGCTGCGCCAGTATGGTTATAACGACTCACATAGCGGCAATGCGTCTTTCCGTTGGCATGATGAAATCTGGATAACCCCCACAGGGTGCTGTGCTGATCTGTTGCAGCCCGAGGATTTATTGTGTTGCCGTATCGATGGCCAGCCTCCAGCCGGTGCTTCACTAGATGCGGCTCTGCATCTAGAAGTGTATCGACATAACTCAGAAGCAGGTGCAGTGCTGCATAGTCACGGCCCGCATGCCATCGCCCTGAGTTTATCCGGAAAAGATTTTGTGCCCGTCGATTTCGAGGGGCAGTATTACTTCCCTGTGGTACCTGTTATTGACATTCCTTTCACAGCCTATGTTGAACAATCACCCATTGCGATTGCAGAGCAGCTATCGACGCATAAAGCTGCAATCGTGCGTGGTCATGGTGTTTACGCGTGCGCTGCCACTATCAACCTCGCCTACAAGTGGAGTTGCTCGGTTGAGTCGTCTGCCAAAATTGCTTGGCTGTCCATGGATCGTTGAATATCTGATAAACGCATAAACAAATACCCTCATGAACATAGCTTACACAATGAACAAGCAAAAAGAGGCCAGTCCATATCTGCGAACGCCAAGATTGGATGGCAATGACAGTGAACAAACTCGCCGCGAAATAGCCGCGTGGTTTAACATGACCTTTGACCGCTATGAGTCTTTGTTCAAAACACTCAAAAACGAGCAAGCCTACTACCAAAAATCGATTCCCCTCAGGCATCCTCTGATTTTTTATTACGGTCACACAGCCACTTTTTTCATCAACAAAATGGTGTTGGCGGGCTTGATTGAGCAACGCATAAATCCCGGGATTGAATCGATGTTTGCGGTCGGGGTGGATGAGATGAGCTGGGATGACCTCAACGATGCTCATTACGACTGGCCAACAGTTGGGCAGGTGCATGATTATCGTCAACAGGTTCGGGCGCTTGTCAATCGCGTAATTGAGTCGGCGCCATTGTCATTGCCCATCAACTGGGACAATCCATGGTGGGCGATCATCATGGGTATCGAGCATGAATTAATTCATCTGGAAACCTCCTCGGTGTTGATCCGACAACAAACACTGGATCTGGTGCAAAGTCGAGCCGATTGGTCACCTTGGACCAGCAGTGGAGCGGCACCGGAAAACGCGCTGATTCATGTCGCCGCTGGTTCAGTGCAACTTGGCAAGTCATTTGATGACCCTGTGTACGGCTGGGATAACGAATATGGGCAACATCATGCCGAGATTGCAGAGTTTGAGGCAGCGCGCTATTTGGTGAGCAATCAGGAGTTTCTCTCATTTGTAGAAGCGGGTGGCTATCAAGAGGATAATTGGTGGTCAGACGAGGGGTTGGAATGGCGAAACTTCAGTAAGGCTCGGCATCCCACTTTCTGGCATCCCTCCGAACAAGGCTGGCAGTTGCGATTGATGACAGAACAAGTGCCGATGCGCTGGGACTGGCCGGTCGAAGTCAACTATCACGAAGCTAAGGCCTTTTGTCAGTGGAAGGCAGCAGAAACAAGTTTACCCGTGCGACTGCCGACTGAGGATGAATGGTATCGGCTGTATCAGGTGTCTGGGTTTGCGGCGCTTGATCAGCAACAAACTCATGCCAATATTCATCTGGATCATGCCGCTTCGTCATGTCCGATCAATCAGTTTGCGCATGGCGAGTTTTTTGATGTGATTGGCAATGTCTGGCAATGGACCGAAACGCCGATTTATCCATTTGATGGTTTCAAAGTGCATCCAATCTATGATGATTTCACTACGCCGACCTACGATGGCAAGCATCACCTAATCAAAGGTGGTTCATGGGTTTCGTGTGGCAATGAAACGCAATTAAGCTCACGCTATGCCTTTAGGAAACATTTTTTTCAGCATGCCGGATTTCGATATGTTGTGTCACAGCAGGAGATAGTTCAGGTGAGTTCACACTATGAGACAGATAGGCAGGTGTCCGAATACGCAGAATTTCACTACGGTGACAGTTATTTTGATGTCGCTAACTTCCCTAAAGCATTGGCTGATCTGGCGATTAAATTAATGGCGGACAAGCCCGCTCATCGGGCACTGGATCTGGGCTGTGCCACTGGACGGTCCACCTTTGAGTTGGCCAGACATTTTGATGAAGTCACTGGCGTGGATTTTTCTGCCCGCCTGATCAACGTTGGCGTACAACTCGCCGAGCAAGGCGTTATTCGTTATACCATCGCCGACGAGGGTGATTTGGTGCTGTATCGTGAGCAAAGCCTTGCACAACTGGGACTGGCAGACACCGCTGACAAGGTGAGTTTCTCACAAGGGGATGCTTGTAATCTGAAGCCGACATTTTCTGGATATGACCTGATTTTGGCGGCCAACCTGATTGATAGGCTCTACAAGCCCGCACAATTCTTGAATGACATTCATGAGCGAATCAATCCGGGCGGTCTGTTGATGATCACCTCGCCTTACACCTGGCTTGAAGAACACACCGAAAAAGCCGACTGGCTGGGCGGCTTTAAAAAAGACGGTGAAAGCTTCTTTACCCTGGATGGACTCAAGGCGATTCTGAGCAAACACTTCAGACTCATTCATGGCCCTGAATCGGTGCCATTTGTGTTGCGTGAGACCCGGCGCAAGTTCCAGCATACCCTGTCTGAAGTGACAGTGTGGGAACGTCGCGCTTGACGGTTGATTTTGACCGACTGATTGACCGGGCCAACACGAGCAGTCTGAAATTTGATGCTCGCAAGCAACTGTTTGGTCGGGATGAT
>SKGV01000079.1 GCA_007117275.1 Methylophaga sp. | reverse complement strand
CGATACGCGGTGAGCCATCCGCGCTGCGCCAGACACTGGCTTTCGGTCAGATACTTCGCAGTGATGGTCAGCATGATGAGCAACAGCGTTACCGGTTGCTGCCTTGACACGTAAAGATATTCCCAACCTCATTTCTGTATTGCGCATTTTGCTGGTGGTACCAGTGGTGATGGCTTTGCTGGATGAGCAATTTATCATGGCACTGCTGCTATTTGCGGTAGCGGGGGTCTCTGATGGCCTGGATGGTTTTCTGGCAAAACAGTTTCAATGGCAGAGCCGCCTTGGTTCCATACTTGATCCTCTGGCAGACAAACTGTTGTTGATGGCTAGCTTTACCTCGTTGACTATACTGGGCTTCATTCCCTGGTGGTTATTACTGGCAGTGATTGCCAGGGACATTATCATTGTCACAGGTGGTCTCGCTTATCACTACCTAATAGGTCGATTTGAGCTGATGCCATTGTGGAGCAGCAAGATCAACACCTTTCTGCAAATCGCGCTGGTGCTGCTGGTTATCGTGGAACAGCAGTGGTTTCCGGGGCTGGAAATTCTGGTGACGGCCGGTATTTGGCTAGTACTCGCCAGTGTCATCAACAGTGGCTCGGAATACATCATCGTTTGGGGATTAAAAGCATGGCGTCAGCTGAAACAAAGCTGATTTCAGATATGGACAAGTTGCTGATCGCCCTGACGGTGTTTGGCAGTGGCTGGATTATTTATCAGCTTTCAGTTGTGCTCACACCTTTCTATATCTCAGCTTTGCTCGCTTACTTGGGCGATCCACTGGTCAAACGCCTGGAAAAACACAAATTAAGCCGCACCGTTGCGGTGAGCATTGTGTTTGCGATGTTTTTGTTACTGGCCAGCGTGACATTGTTTGTGTTGATGCCTTTACTCGGTAAGCAATTGAGTGAGTTTTTGCTGCGCTTCCCTGAATATCTTGCTTACCTTCAGCAAGTACTTGAGCCTTGGCTGGCAATGGGCGGTTTTTCTGAGAATTTGCTCGAAGCGGCGAGTATTAGGGAAACACTTGGCAGCTATTGGTCAGAGTTAGGCAGTGTCGCCTCGGGTATTTTTGGCTATGTCAGTCGGTCAGGCATGTTGATTTTTCAATGGTTTATCAACTTACTGCTGGTACCGGTACTCACTTTCTATCTGCTGCGTGATTGGGCTCTGATTCTTGATCGCATCAAGGCGGTTATCCCGCCTCGCTATCAGCTCCGAGTATGTGGTGTGTTGCAGGAGTGCGACACGGTGCTGTCGAGCTTTATGAGGGGTCAGCTGATGGTGATGCTGGCCTTGGCTATCATCTACTCTATCGGACTTGCACTCATCGGACTGGAACTGGCTTTACTGCTTGGCGTGATTGCCGGTGTGGTTGGTTTTGTGCCCTATCTGGGCTTGGTCGTGGGTATTTTTCTGGCTGGTCTTGCTGCCTTTTTCCAATTTCAGGAATGGCTGCCCGTGCTGATGGTGTTTGTCGTGTTTGGCATGGCTCAGGCCATAGAAGCAATGATCCTGACGCCTCGATTTGTGGGTGGTCGAATTGGCCTACATCCAGTTGCGGTCATTTTTGCAGTGCTTGCCGGCGGGCAGTTATTCGGTTTTGTGGGCGTTTTGCTGGCATTGCCTTGTGCTGCCGTTGTCATGGTGCTGGCTCGTCGCTTGTATCGTCGTTATACCACTAGCCACATCTATAATTGAGATCCGCATGACTTTATCTGCCACACAGTTGACGCTAAAACTGTCGCCTCGTGATATTTACAGGCTCGACAATTATTTTTTTGTCAGCGATGAGCAGGCACGTGCAGTAGAAACGTTTTGTCACACGAACGCGGTGAATTTCCTGTATCTGTGGGGCGAGCAGGGCACCGGTAAAACCCACCTGCTATTGGCGATTGCCGAACAATTTCAGTTGGCAGGTCATCAAGCTATTTATCTGTCGCTTGACGATTTGCGTCGTCAATCTCAGCCGGAAATATTGCAGTCCCTTGAGCAAACCGATCTGGTTTGTCTTGATGATCTGGATGCAATCACCGGCCAGGCTGATTGGCAGGAAGCTATGTTTCATTGCTTTAATCGTCTGCAACTTGCCGGTGGCAAGCTAGTCGTTGCAGGTCTGGCCAATCCTGCCCATATTCAACTTAGCTTGCCAGATCTGCAATCACGTTTGGCAACAGCGTTGATTTACCAAGTGCCTACGTTGAGTGATGAAGCAAAACAACAGGCGCTGGTGCGACAGGCCCAGAGTCGCGGCCTGACCATGTCCGAAGAGGTTGCCAATTATCTGTTGCGGCATCATAGTCGTGACATGGCCGTGCTGATTGTCCTATTACAAAAGCTCGATAAAGCCTCTTTGCAGAAACAGCGACGCTTGACCGTTCCTTTTGTAAAAGAGGTGCTTGCTGATGGCTGATAAGCCATCCGTGACACTGATTCAGCCTGCCGCGGCCCAGCTCCTTGACTCTCCAATGGCAAAGGCTGGATTGGATCCAGTCAATCGCAAATGGCTTGAATCGGCTAGCTTCATCCGGAATTGCGATTCGCTGGAAAGACTGTTACTTAGACAGTTTATCTGGCTTGATGACACCCGTTTTGACTTACCCATGGCTGCGTTGCGCCAGCCACAACAGGCTGCAATCTGTGCCGATCCTTGCTATCTGCACCCGGATCAAACTCGGCTGAGATTATTCGCACAAGCGATAGATTTGAGCATGTCTGAGGCCGAGATACTGGCGAACAGCTTGCACGGCTTGTTTGCTGAGCACAAGGCCAAGCTTCATATTGACTCACCGATGCACTGGACCTTGAGCCTAGCTGAGCTGCCACAGCTTGAATGCCAGGCCTTGCCAGATATGGAAGGTCAGCCCGTGGATCCGATGATCATGCTCAACGGTAGGGACAAAGCGCAGTGGTTAGCGTTGTGGAATAGTGTGCAAATGACCCTGTTTGAGCATCCAGTGAACCAGAAGCGGCAAGCGGAAGGAAAACTGCCAGTCAACAGTCTCTGGTTTTGGGGGCTTGGTCAGGCTGAGTTTCAGTCAACTGCTTGGCACTGTGTTTATGGTAATCAGCCCTTACTTGAGCAGTTGGCAATACAGGCAGGTGTCCAATATAAAACAGGCTTATGGTCACACCAGCAATGGCCATCCATGCCAGCAGGCAATTTTCTTTGGTTAGCCGATGAGCTGGATCTGGATGTGACTAAGGCTCTTGAGCAATTAAATAATCAGCTGTCAGAAATGAGACAACAGCTCAGAGCACGACATATTAGCGAGATTATCTGGCGGATTCCAAATTTTGGCGCTTACCGTTTTACTGCACGTCAATGGTGGCAGATATGGCGATAGTCAGTGGCCAACAAATTGCACTTCGTGATTATGAAGGCTGGCAGCAACTGCCGAGTGACTGGCCTGATTGTTTGCGCCGGATATTGGCAGCCAGAGGCATCAAAAGCGCTAGCGAACTGCGCGGGTCATTACACGAATTGCCAAGGCCTGAGCTACTCTCAGGAATGGCGACTGCCGTTGCTTTGCTGGAGCAGGCACTTGATGAGCAATGGCATGTGATGGTGGTGGCCGACTTCGATAGTGACGGGGCTACCAGTTGTGCACTTGCCATTCGCGGTTTGCGTGCGTTTGGGCTCAAACACATTGATTACATCGTACCTAACCGTTTCAAGCATGGCTATGGTCTGACACCTGCATTGTTGGACGATATCGATGTGCAGCAGCAGCCGGATTGTTTGTTAACCGTTGATAACGGTATTGCCAGTTTAGCGGGCGTGGCAGCCGCCAAGGCGCGTGGCATGAAAGTGTTGATTACCGACCATCATTTGCCCGGAGAAACCTTGCCCGACGCCGATGCGATCATTAATCCCAATCAGCGAGGTGAGCAATTTCCCGGGAAGTCGCTGGCGGGTGTTGGGGTGTGTTTTTATCTATTGCTAGGCTTACGACAACATCTTCGACACAAACAGTGGTTTGCAAAAAACGCCATAGCCGAACCGAAGATGGCTGAATTTCTGGATCTTGTGGCAGTTGGCACGGTGGCAGATTTGGTGCCCATGGATGCACTCAATCGCACCCTCGTCAGCAGTGGTTTGGACAGGCTTCGCCAGGGTAGAACCATTGCCGGAATTCTTGCATTGATGATGGTTGCCGGACGGGAATATCGTCAGTTGAGCACGGCTGATATTGGCTTTGCTATTGCACCGAGATTAAATGCCGCTGGTCGCATGGAAGACATGCGTATTGGTATTGAGCTGCTGCTTAACGATGATATGGATTCTGCGTTGCAGCAGGCTCGGCTGTTGGATGAAATCAATCAGCAGCGCAAGCAAGTCGAGCAGATCATGCAGGACGATGCATTAGAGATGTTGACGCAGATGGAACAATGCTTGGAAGATGACGATCAGCCACCCGCATATTGTCTGTATGACCCCGCCTGGCATCAGGGCGTGGTAGGCCTGCTGGCTTCAAGAGTCAAGGAACTTAAGCATCGACCAGTGATTGTGTTTGCTGATGATGACTCAGGTGAAATCAAGGGTTCGGCTAGGTCGATTCCGGGGATCCATATCCGCGATCTATTGGCGCATATTGATGCCCGCAATCCCGGCTTGATTAGTCGATTTGGCGGCCATGCAATGGCGGCAGGTTTGTCTTTGCCTCGTGACAACTTGCCGGTCTTTACAGCGCAAATGTGTCTGTCTGTTCAACAAATTGCCGATGCTTCGGTGTATCAGCAAACCTTGCTGTCAGATGGCGAATTGATAGCCGCTGAAATGGTGTTAGAACTGGCGCGCCAATTACCCATCGCTGCGCCGTGGGGCCAGGCGTTTCAAGCACCGCAGTTTCATGGCGTGTTTGAAATTATCAGTTTCAGCCATGTCGGCCAAGATCAGTCTCATCTCAAATTATTGATTGCCTTGGACGATGGCCGTCAGATGACTGCAATGGCCTTCAGACAAACCGCGCCAGACTGGTTACAGGACGAGCACCGTGTGTTGTTGGTGTATCGACTGGACGTGAATACTTTTCGACAACAGTCGCAGTTACAGTTGCTGGTGGATCATCTGTTGCCCGCACAGGAGGCGGCAGCAATTCGCTGAATCCGATGAGTCTAGGCAACAGTGCCAGCGCTTGAGTGTTAAGCCTTACCTTCCATTAACAGTGCCATGTACTGTTCAAGGCTAATCACGCCACCCAACTCGGCAACACGCTGACGTTCGGCTTCACTGATGACATCTTGCATGGCATCAATACGTTTCCAGACTGGCAGAGGTGTTTGCTGACTGACTTTGGGCACATAGTTAGACTGGCTGACTCGTTGGTAACGATGAATATATCTCGGACAATTCTGAAATAGTTCATCAACCGTGACTTTGACCACCAGTTCTGCTTCATGAAACAGTGCTAAGTCAGCCGGATCTCGACTCAGCTGTGCAGTGCCGTGAACCCTGACTCGATGGGGTGTTTCAAAATCAATAAACAACATGCCAACCTTGGCATGCCCCTGGATGTTACCCATTGAGAGATACATGCCATTGCCATCAAAGCTGGGAAACATCAGTGTTTTTTCATCCATCACTCTGACAAAGCCTTTGTCTCCACCCTTGTATGAACAGCTTGGATAGCCTTGATGATCGACGGTGGATAAGAAAAACATGTCTTGCTGCTCGATAAATGTCCGGTGTTCTTCTGTAACCAAATCAGTGACGATGGCATCCTTAACACGCTCAGCCAACTGCTCGGTGTCGAATTCTCTCTGTAATGCCTGATGTTGCTTACCATACAAGTGTTTCATCGGTTCTCCTTTGAACTGAGTTGGCAGGTCATCAACCACGCCTAAAAGTGACAAGCCTTTGGCAGCCTGTCAACTCAGTGACCAGTGACTTTCCCCTGAAAAATAATCGCTGAGAAACTCAATCATGACGCGAACTCTCTCGGATAAGTGGCGGGTGCTCGGATAAACCGCATAGATGCCAAGCTCTCTGTCGGGAATGAAATCTTCCAAAATACTTATCAAGCGACCATCGCGAATGGCCTGGTAGCAGATAAAATCCGGAATCATAGCCAAACCCTGACCACTGATAGCTGCATCACAGAGAAAAGTACCGTTATTGGCGATCATCAGCACTGGCAAGTTGATTGAGTGCGTATCGTGATGCTGACCGGTGAACTGCCATTGCTGCGCAGCACTTCTGTATTGCAGGCGCTGATGCCCGTTGATAAGATCGCTCGGCGTTTTTGGTAAGCCATGCGCAGCAAAATAATCGGGACTTGCGCACAATAACACGCGAGTAGCGCTTAATTTCCTGGCAATTAAACTGGAATCAGCTAAGCGACCGATGCGTACTGCCAGATCAAAGCCATCTTCAATTAAATCCACGTGCCGATCATTAAAATCAATATCCAGTTGAATGTTTGGATACTGCTGGCGAAAGGTGTTCAGCGGTGGACTGAGATGCTGCAAACCAAAAGTGAGTGGCGCTGACAGACGTATTCTGCCGGATAGTGCCGCCT
>SKGV01000146.1 GCA_007117275.1 Methylophaga sp. | reverse complement strand
GTCGAGACCAAAATGCGTTTTTTCAGGGCGTTGGTCGAGATGGGCTTCAAAGAAATTGAGGTGGGCTTTCCATCGGCATCACAAACGGATTTTAATTTTGTGCGCAGGTTGATTGAAGAGGCTGCCATTCCTGAGGATGTGACCATTGAGGTGTTGACCCAGGCCCGCCAGGATCTGATTGAGCGAACAATTCAATCATTACAGGGCGCTCGCCGGGCGATTGTGCATATGTACAATCCGACAGCGCCGGATTTTCGTGACATTGTCTATCGCACTGACAAAGCCGGGGTCAAGGCATTAGCGCAGCAGGGGACGCGTTGGATCAAGCAATTGACTGATCAGCAGCCTGACACCGAATGGGTGTATCAATATTCGCCCGAGGCCTTTTCCAGCACTGAGCTGGATTTTGCCAGAGAGGTGTGTGATGCGGTATCAGCCATCTGGCAGCCAACACCTGAACGCAAGATGATTATCAATTTGCCGGCCACAGTGGAAATGTCCACACCGAATACCTACGCTGATCAAATTGAATGGATGCATCTGAATTTGCAGCGGCGTGAGAGCATTGTTTTAAGTGTGCACCCACATAACGATCGTGGCACTGCCGTGGCGGCGGCCGAGTTAGCGGTGATGGCTGGTGCTGATAGGGTTGAGGGATGTTTATTTGGCAACGGTGAGCGTACTGGTAATGTTGATTTGGTGACCTTGGCCTTAAATTTGTATTCACAAGGCATTCATCCGGGGCTGGATTTTTCTCGCATCGATCAGGTGCGCCATTTGGTTGAGCAAAGCACTAATATACCGGTACATCCTCGTCACCCCTATGCAGGTGAGCTGGTATTTACAGCATTTTCCGGTTCGCATCAGGATGCCATCAAAAAAGGCTTTGCCGCACAGGATCCGGCGGCGTACTGGGCGGTGCCATACTTGCCGGTTGACCCAGCAGATTTGGGCCGTAGCTACGATGCTGTGGTGCGCGTCAATAGTCAGTCGGGTAAAGGCGGCGTCAGCTTTTTGTTACAACAGAAGGCGGGGTTTGAATTGCCACGTCGATTACAGGTTGAGTTCAGTCAGCTTGTCCAGAAAGTCAGCGATACCAGTGGGCGGGAAATCAATGCTGCCGAGATTGTGACCTTGTTTGAGCAGGCGTATTTACACATTGATTTGCCCTATCGTTTTGTTGGCAGTCGTGTGCATGACAGCAGTGCTGAGCTGGCTAGAGCAGAAATCGAGTTACGCTATCAACAACAACGTCTCACTGTGCAAGCTGAAGGTACAGGACCCGTCGATGCCGCCGCTGCGGCCTTGGCCGCTGAAATCCAGCAGCCGATAAGTGTCATTGACTATCACGAACATGGCATTGGCAGTGGTGCCGATGCTCAAGCGGTATGCTATGTCGAAATCAAGATTGGCAATTGTGCAGCTGTGTTTGGTGTCGGGCAGGATAAAAATATCAGCCGGGCAGCGATTAAAGCCATCATTAACGGCGTTAATCGTCATAGTCAAGTCATGGCGGCGGCTGCCTGACTGATATACAGGCATTGAGTTTTCATCAGCCATTGGCCAGTCAATGACGTGCTCAGCTTGTAAAGCATGAGTTTGCTATCAACAGCCAAACCATTTGCCACAACAATGCCTGCCAGTAGTCGTGTGCCATCTGTTATAATTAGCCGTTTTTTCTGACTTTAACAGCTTGACAGGACAACCATTTTGACTACGGCTTTTCACCAACTGCGACATCTGCTGCAACAGCGTATTCTGATTCTTGATGGCGGCATGGGCACACTGATCCAGAGTTATCAACTGAACGAAGCTGATTATCGTGGTACACGTTTTGCCGATCATCCCTGCGATCTCAAGGGCAATAATGATCTGCTGTCGCTGACCCAGCCGAAGATCATCCGTGATATTTATACTGCCTATTTTGCCGCCGGTGCTGACATTGTCGAGACCAATACCTTTAACGGTACCTCAATTGCCATGGCAGATTACCGGATGGAAGATCTGGTCTATGAGCTTAATTTCGAGTCAGCCCGGCTAGCACGCGACATTGCCGATAGTTTTACGGCTGAAAATCCAGACAAGCCACGTTTTGTTGCCGGTGTGTTGGGGCCGACCAACCGAACCGCCAGTATCTCCCCAGATGTGAATAATCCCGGTTATCGAAACGTCACCTTTGATGAATTGGTCGAGGCGTATCTGGAGGCGATTCACGGTCTCGTCGAGGGCGGCAGTGATCTGTTGCTGGTCGAGACAGTGTTTGACACACTTAACGCCAAGGCAGCGCTGTTTGCCATCGACAGCTACTTTGAACAGCATGAGCTGCATATGCCGGTGATGATTTCCGGCACGATTACTGATGCCAGTGGCCGAACATTGTCAGGTCAGACAGCCGAGGCATTCTGGAACTCGGTCGCTCACATTCAGCCATTGTCGATTGGCCTGAACTGTGCATTGGGTGCTGATCAGCTGCGTCAGTATGTCGAAGAGCTATCCGGGATTGCTACATGCCATGTCAGTGCTCACCCCAACGCTGGGCTCCCCAACGAGTTCGGTGAATATGACGAAACGCCAGAAGAAATGGCGATACACATCCGTGAGTGGGCCGAGTCTGGGTTTTTGAATATTGTTGGCGGCTGCTGTGGCACTACTCCTGCGCATATCAAAGCGATTGCAGAAGCGGTCGCTGAGTTTAAACCACGCGTGGTGCCAGAAAACAAACATCATTGCCGTTTGAGTGGTCTGGAGCCGCTTAACATCACGCCTGAGATTCGGTTTGTCAATGTCGGGGAGCGAACGAATGTTACGGGTTCGTTGAGGTTTGCCCGATTGATTAAGGAACGCGATTATGACACAGCGCTAGAGGTGGCCCGGCAACAGGTCGAAAATGGCGCTCAGATTATCGACATAAACATGGACGAGGGCATGCTCGACTCTCAGGAGGCAATGGTTACCTTCCTGAATCTCATCGCCGCCGAGCCGGATATTAGCCGAGTGCCGATTATGATCGACTCATCAAAATGGGAGGTCATCGAAGCTGGTCTGAAATGTATTCAAGGCAAGGGCATCGTCAACTCAATCAGTCTCAAGGAAGGTGAAGAAAAATTTATTGAGCAGGCGAGACTGGTGCGGCGTTATGGTGCCGCGGTTATTGTGATGGCTTTCGATGAAAACGGTCAGGCCGATACCCGACAGCGTAAGCGCGAGATTTGCACCCGTAGTTACCAAATTTTGACCGAAAAGGTTCATTTCCCGCCAGAAGATATTATTTTCGATCCGAATATTTTTGCCATCGCCACCGGTATTGATGAACACAATAACTATGCGGTGGACTTCATCGAGGCCATTCAGGACATCAAGCAAAGTCTTCCGCATGCCCTTATTAGTGGTGGTGTCTCTAACGTATCGTTCTCTTTCCGAGGCAATGACCCGGTACGCGAAGCAATTCATGCGGTATTTCTGTATCACGCTGTCCAGGCTGGCATGGATATGGGTATCGTCAATGCCGGTCAGCTGGCCATTTATGATGACTTGCCAGCCGAGCTGCGTGAGCGGGTTGAAGACGTGGTGCTCAATCGACGTGATGATGGCACCGATCGCCTGCTGGAAATTGCCGAAAATTACCGTGGTGGCGGCGCGGTGCAAAAACAGGAAGACCTCGAATGGCGAAGCTGGCCGGTGATCAAGCGGCTGGAACACGCATTGGTTAAAGGCATTGCTGATTTTGTCGATGAGGATGTTGAACAAGCCCGACATTTGTATCAACGGCCACTGGAGGTCATCGAAGGGCCGTTGATGGATGGCATGAACGTGGTCGGCGACTTGTTTGGCGAAGGCAAAATGTTCCTGCCACAAGTGGTGAAATCGGCGCGAGTCATGAAAAAAGCCGTGGCTTATCTAATGCCGTTCATCGAAGCTGAAAAGGATGACAGCACTGTTAGCAGCAGTAATGGCAAGATCCTGATGGCCACGGTCAAAGGCGATGTGCATGATATTGGTAAAAATATTGTTGGCGTGGTGTTGCAATGCAACAACTTTGAAATCATTGATCTTGGTGTTATGGTGCCAGCGCAAACCATTCTTGATACGGCTCGTCAGGAAAATGTCGATATTATTGGCTTATCGGGCTTAATTACGCCATCGCTGGATGAGATGGTACATATGGCCAAGGAAATGGAACGCCTCGGTTTTGACATACCGCTGATGATTGGTGGTGCTACCACCTCGCTGATCCACACTGCGGTGAAGATTGAGCCCAACTACCATGGCCCAGTCATATATGTAAAAGATGCCTCGCGTGCCGTCGGTGTCGCACAGCATCTGGTCAGCAAAATTACTCGGGACGAGTTTGTCAGCAAGTTGAAACAAGATTACGCCGATAAGCGGGAGCGGCATCAGGGCCGTAAAAACCAGCGACCGATGTTGTCATTGGCTGCAGCACGCGCTAATAAAAGCAAGATCGATTGGAGCGCTTATCTGCCCAAGGTGCCCAATCAGCCGGGCATTCAGGTATTTGACGACTATCCATTGCAAGATCTGGTTGAACGTATCGATTGGACACCGTTTTTCCAATCGTGGGAACTGGCGGGGCGTTTTCCGCGTATTTTGCAAGATGAAATCGTTGGTGAACATGCCACTCATCTGTTTAACGATGCCCAAAAGATGCTTCAACAGATCGTTGATGAGAAATGGTTGCAGGCACGCGCAGTCGTTGGCCTGTTTCCGGCCAACAGTGTCGGCGATGATGATATTGAGATTTATAGTGATGATAGTCGCAGTGAAGTGCTGATAACGCTGCATTCGCTGCGCCAGCAGGGTGAACGGCCACCAGGTCGGCCTAATGCGGCGCTGGCCGATTTTATTGCACCCAAGGACAGCGGTGTTGCCGATTATATTGGCGCATTTGCAGTCACCGCGGGCATGGGTATCGATGCGCATGTTGAGCGTTTTGAACAGGATCATGACGATTATCACAGCATTATGCTCAAAGCGCTGGCGGATCGACTGGCAGAAGCCTTTGCTGAACGCATGCATGAACTTGTGCGTAAGCAAATCTGGGGTTATGTGCCAGATGAGCAGCTCGACAACGAAGCCCTCATCGACGAAAAATATCAGGGCATTCGGCCTGCACCGGGCTACCCGGCCTGTCCGGAGCACACTGAAAAAGGCTCGCTCTGGCAGTTGCTCGATGTCGAAAAGCGTATCGGCATGACCTTGACGGAAAGCTACGCCATGTTACCGACCGCAGCCGTCAGTGGCTTTTATTTTGCCCACCCAGAATCACGCTATTTTGGCCTTGGTAAAATTCAGCAGGATCAGGTGGAAGATTATGCACAACGCAAGGGCTGGGACCTGGCTACGGCCGAACGCTGGTTGGCGCCGGCTTTATCCTACGATGGCGACGACTGAGCCGGAGGCGTCACATGCAGGAACAGATTATCGAGTTGCAAAGCCGAATGGCTTTTCAGGATACCGTCATTGAAGAATTGAATCTGGCGCTGATAAGTCAACAGCGGCAAATCGACACGCTGCAATTGCGCATGGAAAAAATACTGCTGCAACTGCAAGCCATGCAAGATACGCAAACGGATCCGTCGGCAGAGCCGCCACCACCGCATTATTGATATGAAGTTGCCATCACGTCGCTGTCTGATTCTCTCAGATCCGCAGGCTGAACACTGGCAGCAAATCGAAGCCTGGTATTTACAGCATGATTCGCAGCGCCGTTTATGGCTGGCGGCCGAGGATGGCGCTAACGTTCGACATCAGCGGCGGGCTCAAGACTATCTGGGGCAAGAGCTAGATATACTGGTCTTTGACGCGAGTCAGCAGTTCAGCGCCGACAGTTTGGCGGCGATACTGGGCTGTCTGTGTGCCGGTGGGGTGTTGCTGCTGATTTTGCCAGCACATACCCGGCAAAGCCGCTGGCAGCGGCGTTTACTCCACATCACCGATCAATGTGCCATGCAAAGTGATGCTATTGAGTATTGGCAGTCACCACAAACCTTGCCGCAGCCACAGTCTGCTGCATCGACCACGCCCACAGCGGTAACCATCGATCAACTGCAGGCGATCATGGCCATTGAACAGGTACTGTCCGGTCACCGACGCCGCCCCCTGGTAATCACCGCGGATCGTGGTCGAGGTAAAAGTGCGGCGCTTGGTATGGCGGCGGCGCAACTGATGCAACAAGGTCGTAAACTCATTGGCCTGACCGCGCCATCAAGGGCTAGTGTTGTTAGTGTGTTTAAACATGCCCAGCAAGCCTTGCCCGGTGCTAGATTTGAAAAAGAGGACTTGGTTTGGCAGGAGCGTCGCTTAAAGTTTTTCGCCCCAGATCGCCTATTGCTTGAACAGCCGGTGTTGGATGTGTTGCTGGTTGACGAAGCCGCTGCTATTCCAATGCCGATGCTGGCGTTGATGCTCAAGCACTATTCACGCATGGTCTTTTCTAGCACGGTGCATGGCTATGAGGGCAGTGGTCGTGGATTTGCTACACGTTTTCGGCAGTTGCTGGATCAGCGCGCTCCGGGCTGGCACAGTCTGAGTCTGTCCACGCCCATCCGCTGGGCG
>SKGV01000002.1 GCA_007117275.1 Methylophaga sp. | reverse complement strand
GATGGCGGTATATTTAACGTTGGGCATCGCTATCGCAGAGATTCATTAGAGCAGATCGATGTGTCCGCAGCCCTGCCAGTCAGTCAACGCTGGAGCGTGGTTGGGCGTTACTATCGTTCCATTCGCGATAGCAGTAATCTCGAGATGTTAGCTGGTTTTGAATATCGTAGTTGCTGCTGGGCGACTCGTTTGGTGTACAGAGACTATCTCAAGTATTCTGGTGCAACAAGAGACAGTGACCGTCGTGACAAAGCGATCTTCCTCGAGTTTGAGCTCAACGGGCTGGGTAGTTTTGGTCAAAGCTCAGACGTTTTATTGCAGCGAAGCATCATCGGTTACTAGAACTGAGTTTGTTGTTGTCTTGTCAGAGCCTGCATGGTGTTGTTTCCCCTAAAACCCGACGAGTTACTGCGGCTTGCTGTATCCTTGTCGGCGAAAATCGTCTGATACTGGAGATCTAAAGTTAGATGTTGAAGCATATAGTATTCACCTTGCTGTTGATAAGTTCTGATGCGATGGCCATGCCTCTGGACCAAATCGTCGCAGTGGTTGATGATGAAATCATTCTGGAGAGCGAATTGGCAGAGATGGAAGTCAATGTCCGCCAACAGCTGCGTGAGAGAGGTTCAAGTCTGCCATCAGCAGATATGTTGCGACGGCAGGTTTTGGAACGACTGGTGATGCAGAAGATTCAACTGCAACATGCCGAGCGAATCGGTATCCGTGTCGGTGAAGAGGCGCTCAATGCTGCGCTTCGTCAGATTGCTGATAACAATCAGATGACCCTTCGGGAGTTCAGGGATACGCTTGAAGCTGAAGGTTTCAGTTTTGCTGAGTTTCGTGAATCGATCCGTGAGGAAATGCTAATTGGGCGTTTGCGCAAGAGTGAAGTTGAAGATCGTGTCATCGTCTCTGAGCGAGAGGTAGATAACTTTCTGGCTACGGTTGCCAGACAGCAAGGAAATTCAGAAACCAGTTACCTGGTTCAGCATATTTTGATCAGTCTGCCGGATGCTGCAGAACCTGAACAAGTGCAGGCGGCGCAGGCAAGACTGGACCAAGTCCTATCTTTGCTAAATGATGGCGCGGAGTTCGCCGAAGTAGCTGCAGGCTATTCAGATGGTCAGACAGCACTGGATGGTGGTAGCCTGGGCTGGCGCACGGAAGCCGAAATTCCCAGCTTGTTTGTTGAGTATGTGACCAATATGCAAGTTGGACAAATCAGCGATCCGGTTCGAGCGGGCAGTGGTTTCCATCTCATCCGACTTGCAGATGAAAAAAGTGAAGAAACCTTTCTGGTACGGCAGACCCGCTCGAGTCATATCTTAATCCAGGCCAACGAGTTACTCACTGACGAAGATGCCAGCGCACGCCTTGAGCAATTGCGTGAGCGTATTGTCAACGGTGAAGATTTTGCCGAGTTGGCAAGAGCCAATTCAGATGACACAGGCTCGGCAATTGATGGTGGCAGTCTCGGTTGGGCCAGTCCCGGTGTGATGGTGCCCGAGTTTGAAGAAGTCATGGACGCGCTGGCTCCGGGTGAACTGAGTCATGTGTTTCAGAGCCGCTTTGGTTGGCATTTGATCAAGGTGCATGAGCGTCGCGAGCAAAATATGGCGGATGAATTTCGACGCAATCAGGCGCGTGAAACGCTTCGCCAACGAAAAATTGAAGAAGAAATGGAAAGCTGGATGCGTGCACTTCGCGACGAGGCCTATGTCGAATATCGTAATATCTAGGTGATGACTCACAGGATTGCAGTTACCGCTGGTGAACCGGCAGGCATTGGACCGGACTTGTGCCTGCAGTTGGCACAGTCACCCTTTCAGGATGAGTTATTGGTGATTGCTGATGGCGACGTACTTCAGCAACGTGCTGCAATGCTTGGCCTGAGTATTCGATTCGAACCGGCTAATCTCGAACAGGCGGCCAGACCATCAGAAGCCGGACTGCTGCGCTACATCCACACACCAACTGCGGTTACAGTCAAGCCTGGTGTTTTGTCGCTGGATAATGCCGCATCGGTCATTGATGGCTTGCAAATAGCGCTCGATGGTTGTCTGGATGGACGATTTTCCGCCGTTGTCACAGCGCCAGTTCACAAAGGCATTATCAACGACTCAGGTGTCAATTTCAGTGGTCACACTGAGTTTTTTGCTGAAGGTGCCGGCGTCAAAAAAGTCGTGATGATGCTGGCGACACCCTCACTCAGAGTGGCGCTTGTCACAACACATCTGCCTCTCCGGCAGGTTGCGGAGGCCATCACCGAGGAAAATGTGCGCCAGACAATCGAGATTACCTACAAAGCGATGCAGCAGCAATTTGCCATTGACCAGCCAAAAATCGCTGTATGTGGTCTTAACCCGCATGCAGGGGAGGGTGGGCATCTGGGCAATGAAGAGCAACGGATCATCGCCCCAGTGATACAGCATTTTGTTGACCGAGGTATGCAGATTACCGGTCCTTGGCCTGCAGATACCATATTTGTTAAAGAAAAGCTGACTGACTACGATGCCGTGGTGGCCATGTATCACGACCAAGGCCTGCCCGTACTTAAACATCAAGGTTTTGGTCATGCCGTGAACACAACCTTAGGGTTGCCTTTCATCCGAACATCTGTCGATCATGGAACAGCGCTGGAACTGGCAGGCACAGGCCGAGCCAATGTTAGCAGTTTGATACATGCCATCGGCATGGCGCAGTCAATGATTCATGCTCAAAACTGAGGCGCAGCTGAGTGGATTATCCAAGAGCACGTAAACGCTTCGGGCAAAATTTTCTCAAAGATGATTATTTCATTAATGAGATTATTGCGGCGATTGACCCAAAGCGAGATGACCATATTGTTGAGATTGGGCCGGGACGTGGCGCACTGACCACTCCTCTGCTTGAGCAATGTAATCATCTCGATGTGATTGAGCTCGACAGAGACTTGGTGCCGCTACTTCAGCAGCGTCATGTGATGAATCATGGTCTAAATGTACACCTTGCAGATGCATTGCAGTTTGACTATCGACGTTTGCTGATGTCGAATGAAACACTGCGTATAGTGGGGAATCTGCCATACAACATCACCACCCCGTTGTTGTTCCATCTCCTGGAATATTCAGACATCATTGAAGACATGTGTTTCATGCTTCAAAAAGAGGTTGTCGAGCGCATTTGTGCGCAGCCGGGCACCAAGCAGTTCGGCAAACTCAGTATAATGATTCAGCATCGTTGTGATGCACAGTTACTGTTCCATGTCCCACCTGAGGCCTTTGAGCCAGCACCTAAAGTTGATTCAGCAATCCTCTATCTACAGCCATTAAAACATCGCATTGGTGGCGCGGTTGATATCGGACGACTCAGTCAATTGGTCAGTCAGGCCTTTTCACAGCGTCGAAAAACGGTTTCTAACACGCTGAAAAATATGATATCTGCTGACACCCTTCGGGCTAATGGAATTGATCCCGAACAACGTCCTGAGACCATTGACATAGCTCAATATGTCGAGTTGACCCGGACACTTTGCTGAGGAATTTACATCACTCAGTCGCGCACTACTATTCTGTCAACTGCTGCAAAATTTCATTGTGCTGATTCAGCCGCGATCAAAATAACGCGAATACATACAAAACGGGGTGGAATCTATCTTGACAGTGCAAATCTGCTGTAGTTAGATACATCTAACCAGTGGGTTGGACGCGCTAGGTCGCCATTGGGAAACACGTTACGTACAAATTATAAAGATGAGGAATTAAGTTGTGAATAAATCTGAACTAATCGATGCAGTTGCGGCCGCGGCCGATATTTCAAAAGCAAAAGCAGCTTTGGCTGTTGATGGCGTGACTTCTGCAGTCACATCTGCCCTGAGCAAAGGCGACCAGGTTACCTTGGTAGGCTTTGGAACTTTCTCTGTTCGTGACCGTGCTGCACGCACAGGCCGTAACCCACGCACTGGTGCTGAAATCAAGATCGCAGCTGCTAAAATTCCTGCATTTAAGGCTGGCAAAGCCCTCAAGGATGCTGTAAACTAGTCTGTTTTCTGGGGTGCTTAGCTCAGCTGGGAGAGCATCGCCCTTACAAGGCGAGGGTCGGGGGTTCGAACCCCTCAGCACCCACCAGAAATACAGGAGCGGTAGTTCAGTTGGTTAGAATGCTGGCCTGTCACGCCGGAGGTCGCGGGTTCGAGTCCCGTCCGCTCCGCCAACACAAAGAAAGGGCGCATTCCATGCGCCTTTTTTTTTGCCTGAATTATCGTTAGGATTGACTCGTTTTTTCCAAAAGGTTCTCTTGTCATGCTACATATCATTCGAGATCGCGCACAAGGCTGGGTCGCCTGGTTTATTGTCGGTTTGATCAGTATTCCATTCGCGCTTTGGGGCGTTAACTCTTATATGACAGGGCCTTCCGATGTGGTTGTTGCCAAGGTCAATGGCGACTCCATCACTCAAAACGAGTTGCAGCAAGCAATCTCACGCTATAGAGAGCAAATGAGAAGTATGTTGGGCGCTGACTTTGATCCCGCTGTGTTCGAAGGCACCAACGTCCGCAATAGTATTCTAGACAGCCTTATAGAACAAAGACTGATTCGCGAAGCCACGCGATCATTGGGGCTGACAATAGATGACGCTGCTATCGCCAGAGTCATCCGCTCAAACCCTGCTTTTCAGCGTGACGGTGTTTTCGATGCAGAGCTCTATTCAATGATGTTGCTGCGTGCCGGTTTTTCACCCGCCGGCTATGAGGCACAGCTTCGCTCAGAAATCCTGACTGAGCAACTTAGTCAAAGTATCCAAAACAGCACGATTGTCACAGAACAGGAAATCAATCATCTGCTTGCACTTGATACGCAGACACGCGAAATCGCATTTGGAGTATTGCGAGCGCAAGATTATCTTGACGAAGTCGAAGTTGCCCATGACGATATCCGCACCTATTACCAAGTCAATCAGTCTATTTATTCAGTGCCTGAGCAAATTGCCGTTGAATACTTAGAACTTGATGTATCAGTGGTGATGGCGGATATCGAAGTAGACGAAGCTCAACTTCGTGGCTACTTCCTTGATAATACAAACCAGTTCACTGGCCCTGAGCAGCGCCGAGCCAGCCACATATTGATAGAATCCACACCTGCTGAAGCGCAAGCAATTGTCGATGAAATCATGGCAAAGTTGGACGTGGGCGAAAACTTCGCAACGCTAGCACAGAACTATTCTGCCGACTTACTCTCGGCAGTTGATGGCGGTGACCTTGGCTTTTTTCAAAGTGGCATTATGGATCCAGAATTTGATGAAGCGGTGTTTGCATTGACTAACATTGGCGATATTTCTGAGCCAGTGACCACTGAATACGGTACTCATTTGATAAAACTCACGGATATCGAACGGGCTGAACAGGTTGATTTTGAAGATGTTCGTGCAGAAGTCGAGACAATGTTCCGTCGCCAACAGGCCGATCTGCGTTTCTTTGAAATGGCTGAAACCATGGCCAACCTGACCTATGAGCACCCCGAAAGTCTTGACACTGCGGCCAACGCACTGGGTCTTGAGATAAAGACTTCCGAGCTATTTACCCGTAATGGAGGTTCAGGAATCGCAGAGCACGCTGCTGTGATTCAAGCAGCCTTCAGTGATGATGTGATCAATCACAACCTTAACAGCACAATCATAGAGGTATCCGACGATCATTATCTTGTTGTCCGCAAAGACAGATTGGTGCCTGCCGCTGCATTACCGTTGGAG
The DNA here is from genome assembly GCA_007117275.1 of Methylophaga sp. Classification (GTDB taxonomy): domain Bacteria; phylum Pseudomonadota; class Gammaproteobacteria; order Nitrosococcales; family Methylophagaceae; genus Methylophaga. Next base: position 925 of record SKGV01000002.1, on the reverse strand, counting down.
TCTGTCGCACCTGCAATCGAAGAACAGTTGCGATTTGAGCAGGCAAGTGACAAGGCCCGCGACCATGGCTTACTCAAGCTAAGTCAATTACAAGATGGCGTTGAACCAGAGTCATTGTTCATCGATAACAATTGGCAGCAGAGTCAGATCTATACGCGTGATGATACTGATATTAGTGTTCAGATATTAAACCGTGCTTTTGCTATGCCACGGGTAGCTGACACACCAAGATTTAGTGGCTTCACTGCCAATAACGGCAATTTCATCGTCATAAAGCTGACGAATGTGATCGATGGTGACCCGTCTACAGCGCCAGAGGATCTTGCCGATGGTATGCTGGCACACCTGCACCGACTGAATGCCAATGCTGAAGTTCAAGCCTTCACTGATAGCCTCAAAGCTTCTGCAAAAATTAGGATTTATAACCAGAGGCTGGTTGAAGAACAATTCTAAAACAGTCAAACAACGACACTCAATTTTACTAGTCAGCACAAATGTCTCTGAGGCTCCCGAGCTGTCCTAGTCATCACGCTCAAACCAAAAAGGCGCCGCATCAGGCGCCTTTTTTATGCTCACTATGGATAGCCACTTTCTCAAGCACTGCGGCACCAACACTGTCACCCCAGACATTCGTCACTGTTCTGAATCTGTCCAGGAACCAATCAACCGCCAGTAATAAGGCAATACCATCAAGTGGCAGCCCAACCGCAGAAAGCACAATGACCATCGTCACCAGCCCTGCTTCTGGAATACCTGCGGCACCAATCGCTGCAAGGGTCGCGGTAATAAAGACAATAATCTGTTGAGTGGTCGTCAGATCGATGCCATAAGCCTGAGCGATAAACAATACTGCCACCGCTTCATACAAGGCTGTACCATCCATATTGACGGTGCTACCGAGTGGTAGCACAAATTTGACTGAGCG
>SKGV01000027.1 GCA_007117275.1 Methylophaga sp. | reverse complement strand
TAGATCTCAACGCGCCAGATATCATCGTGCGTAATGAAAAGCGTATGTTGCAGGAATCTGTGGATGCGTTGCTTGATAACGGTCGTCGTGGTCGCGCTATTACCGGTACCAATCGCATGCCGTTGAAATCACTGGCCGATATGATTAAGGGTAAACAAGGTCGTTTTCGTCAAAACCTTTTGGGTAAGCGTGTCGACTACTCAGGTCGCTCGGTCATTGTGGTAGGGCCTTATCTGAAATTGCATCAGTGTGGTCTGCCGAAAAAAATGGCACTCGAATTGTTCAAGCCATTCATATACGGAAAACTTGAACATAGTGGCCTCGCAACTACCATCAAAGCCGCCAAAAAAATGGTTGAGCGCGAAGGTCCCGAGGTTTGGGATATTCTCGAAGAAGTCATTCGTGAACATCCAGTCATGCTCAACCGTGCGCCAACACTGCACAGGCTGGGTATTCAAGCATTTGAACCACTGCTGATTGAAGGTAAGGCGATTCAGTTGCACCCACTTGTGTGTGCGGCATATAACGCAGACTTTGACGGCGACCAAATGGCAGTCCATGTTCCATTGTCACTGGAAGCACAGCTGGAAGCACGTTCTTTGATGATGGCCACAAACAATATTCTGTCGCCGGCCAATGGTGAGCCTATCATTATTCCTTCACAGGACGTGGTCTTGGGTCTTTATTACATGACCCGTGAGTTACAGAACGAAACAGGTGAAGGCAGCCAGTTTGCGGATATCTTGGAATTGCGTCGGGCTTATGACAACAAAGCGGTTTCCCTACATGCTCGCGTGACCGTGCGCATTGATGAAACTGATGTTACACGCCCTGAGCCAGAACAAAACCGCCGAATTCGGGTTGAAACCACTGTCGGGCGTGCCATCCTGTTTAGTATCGTGCCCAAAGGTTTGCCGTTTGCAGTTGTCGATCGCACCATGACCAAAAAAGCGATTGGTGACCTGATTAATACCTGCTATCGCAGGTTAGGCCTGAAAGACACCGTGATTTTTGCCGATCAGCTGATGTACCTTGGTTTTGCACAAGCAACCATGTCAGGTGCTTCTGTTGGTGCTGATGACATGGTGATTCCGGCTGCGAAAACTGACATCCTTGCAAGAGCAGAAGCGGAAGTTGAGGAAATTGCTCGTCAATATGCTTCTGGCCTGGTAACAGATGGCGAACGATACAACAAAATCATCGACATCTGGTCACGTACCAATGATCAGATCGCCAAAGCGATGATGGAAGGCATTGGTAAAGACATTATTACCGACAGCGATGGCAAGGAAGTCGAGCAGCAATCGATGAACTCCATCTACATGATGGCAGATTCGGGTGCTCGTGGTAGTGCGGCCCAGATTCGTCAGTTGGCAGGTATGCGTGGTTTGATGGCCAAACCAGATGGTTCGATCATCGAGACACCAATCACAGCCAACTTCCGCGAAGGTCTGGACGTACTTCAGTACTTTATCTCAACTCACGGTGCTCGTAAGGGTCTGGCTGATACAGCATTGAAAACTGCGAACTCAGGTTACCTGACGCGTCGTTTGGTCGACGTATCCCAAGACCTTGTGGTAGTTGAAGAAGACTGTGGCACCACTAATGGCATTAACATGTCGCCCATCATTGAGGGTGGTGATGTGGTTGAACCCCTCGGTGAGCGGGTACTTGGCCGTGTGGTAGCTCAAGATGTTGTCAATGCAGCAGGCGACTTGGTGCTGCCAGCAGGCTTGATGATTGATGAGGCTTCTGTCAGCAAGTTAGAACATGAAGGTATAGATGAAGTGATGGTTCGCAGTGCAATTACCTGTGAATCTCGTTATGGTGTATGTAGTGCCTGTTACGGACGTGACTTAGGGCGCGGACACCGTATCAATGTGGGTGAGGCCGTCGGTGTTATCGCTGCCCAGTCTATCGGTGAGCCAGGGACACAGCTGACCATGCGTACTTTCCACATTGGCGGTGCTGCATCAAGAACAGCTGCTGATAACTCTGTTGTTCTCAAGTTCAAGGGCAATATCCGCTACCACAACATTAAGTCAGTCCAAAACAGTGCCGGCAAGTTCATCGCGGTATCTCGTTCAGGTGAGTTACATCTGATTGATGAGAATGGACGTGAGCGCGAACGCTACAAAATCCCCTACGGTGCAGAAATTTCTGCCGCCGATAATCAGGCTGTTGAAGCAGGTCAGGTAGTCGCTAATTGGGATCCACATACTCATCCGGTGGTCACTGAGGTGGCAGGTCGAGTTCAACTGAGCGATCTTGTGGAAGGTGTCACCGTCGACAAGCAAGTTGACGAGGTGACTGGCCTGACCAGTTTAATCATTCGCGAACCAAAGCAGCGCAGCTCCTCTGCTAAGGATATGCGACCCATGGTTAAGCTGGTTGATGAAAGTGGCAACGATGTGTTCATCGTTGGTACGGATATTCCTGCGCAATATTTCCTGCCAGGTGGTGCGATTGTCCGTGTGACTGATGGCACAACCGTTGGAATAGGCGACATCCTTGCACGCATTCCTCAGGAAAGTAGTAAGACACGTGATATTACCGGTGGTTTGCCGCGTGTTGCTGACTTGTTTGAAGCACGCAAACCAAAAGATCCTGCATTAATGGCAGAGATCAGCGGTACAATTAGTTTTGGCAAGGAAACCAAAGGTAAGCAACGTCTTATCATCACACCAAAAGAAGGTGAGCCGCATGAGGAACTGATTCCAAAGTGGCGTCATGTTTCTGTATTTGAAGGCGAGCACATCGAAAAGGGTGAAATGATCGTTGACGGTCCGGAAGATCCGCATGACATTCTACGTCTGAAGGGTGTTCTGGCTCTGGCGGATTATATGGTCAGTGAGGTGCAAGAAGTTTACCGTTTACAAGGTGTAAAAATTAACGATAAACATATTGAAGTCATTGTCAGGCAAATGCTGCGTAAGGTAGAAATTGATGCACCCGGTGATAGCCGCTTCCTTAAGGGTGAGCAGGTTGAATATGATCGAGTCTTGGAAGCTAACGATGAATTGCGTGAAAAAGAAAATGCAGAAGCGCTCTTCACACCGTTGTTGCTGGGTATTACCAAGGCTTCCTTGGCAACTGAGTCGTTTATTTCGGCCGCTTCCTTCCAGGAAACAACGCGCGTTTTGACTGATGCTGCGGTGACAGGTAAGCGTGATAATCTGCGTGGCCTGAAAGAAAACGTTATCGTAGGCCGCTTAATTCCTGCTGGAACGGGATTGGCTTATCACAAGGAGCGTCAACGCAAGCGCCTTGAGTCTGTATCAGCAGCAACACCAGTTGCTGAAACAGTCCCTGATGTAATTGAAAACAGTGAGGAATCCGTCAACGAGGCGGGTTAAAGGCCTTGACGAAGAACTTTACAAGCATGTAAAATTCCTCTTCTTTGTCGGGCTCCCACTTGGGCGCCCGATTTTTACTGGTAAAGTGGTTGGTTTATGGCCGCTGAATACCGTACCTAGAAATATGTGTGGGACTATTTAATGGCAACAATTAATCAGCTGGTTCGTAAACCACGTTTACGCCAGAAGAAAAAGAACAACGTACCTGCATTGCAAGCCTGTCCACAGAGACGTGGCGTATGCACACGTGTTTACACAACAACACCAAAAAAACCAAACTCTGCCATGCGTAAAGTGGCTCGTGTGCGTTTGACAAACGGCTTTGAAGTGACTTCATACATCGGTGGTGAAGGGCACAACCTGCAAGAACACAGCGTGGTTCTGATCCGTGGTGGTCGTGTCAAAGACTTGCCTGGTGTTCGGTACCACACAGTACGTGGCTCGCTTGATACTTCAGGTGTCGCTGCTCGTCGTCAAGGCCGCTCAAAATACGGTGCTAAGCGACCAAAAGGCTAATAAGACGCTCTAGCGTCCAACGATTATAGTTAGGAAACAGAAATGCCAAGAAGAAGAGTTGTCGCCAAACGAGAAGTTTTGCCAGATCCTAAGTTTCACAACATTGGACTCACCAAGTTCGTTAACGTGATTATGAAAGACGGTAAAAAGTCTGTCGCAGAAAAGATCACCTATGGCGCGCTTGATAGCGTAGCAGAGAGTAAAGGCGCGAATGGTCTGGATATTTTCCAAAAAGCTATCGAAAATATTAGCCCGATGGTTGAAGTTAAATCTCGACGTGTGGGTGGTGCAACATACCAAGTACCAGTTGAAGTTCGTCCCGAACGCCGTGTTGCACTGGCCATGAGATGGTTAGTAGACGCTGCTCGCAAACGTGGTGAAAAGTCGATGGGCATGAGACTGGCCGGTGAGTTGTCTGATGCATACGAAGGCAAAGGCACAGCCGTCAAGAAGAAAGAAGATACACACCGCATGGCTGAGGCTAACAAGGCGTTCTCGCACTTCCGCTTCTGATGTATATGTAGTTCTGCTTGCCTGATCCTGTTAGGCAAGCTTTTTTGTTCTTTAACATTGTTGATTTTTAAGAGTACCTGCTGTGGCACGTTCTACACCAATTAATCGATACCGGAATATTGGCATCATGGCGCATATCGACGCGGGTAAAACCACGACGACAGAGCGCGTGCTGTTTTACACCGGCATATCGCACAAAATTGGTGAAGTTCACGATGGCGCAGCCACCATGGACTGGATGGAGCAAGAGCAAGAACGAGGTATTACTATCACCTCTGCGGCCACCACCTGCTTCTGGTCAGGTATGGATCAACAATTTCCTCAACATCGTATTAACATCATCGACACACCTGGTCACGTTGACTTCACCATAGAAGTTGAACGTTCACTACGCGTACTAGATGGCGCCGTGGCAGTTTTCTGCGCTGTCGGTGGCGTTGAGCCTCAATCCGAAACTGTATGGCGTCAAGCCAACAAATATCACGTACCTCGCCTCGCGTTTATCAACAAGATGGACAGGCAAGGTGCCGATTTTCTGCGTGTTGTAGGACAAATCAAAGATCGTCTAGGCGCACGCCCTGTAGCTATGCAGTTACCTATCGGTTCTGAGGAAATCTTCTCGGGTGTGGTCGATCTTGTCAGAATGCAAGCAATCTACTGGAACACCGATGACATGGGTGTAACCTACGAAGCGCGTGATATACCCTCTGACATGGTTGAGCAGTGCCAGCACTATCACGAACAGCTGGTAGAGATTGCCGCAGAGGCCGATGAAGTGCTGATGAACCAGTATTTGGAAACTGGCGAACTCACAGCTGAACAAATCAAAACTGGCATTCGTCAACAAACCATCAGTACCGAGATAGTACCTGTATTTTGTGGTTCAGCATTCAAGAACAAAGGTGTTCAGGCCGTGCTTGATGGTCTTATTGAATACATGCCATCACCACAAGATGTGCCAGCTATTAAAGGACTGGTTGATGTCGACCAAGACGTCTTTGAAACGCGTGAAGCGGATGATGAACAACCGTTTGCTGCTCTTGCATTCAAAATCGCCACAGATTCATTCGTCGGTAGCTTGACTTTTTTCAGGGTTTATTCAGGCGTTTTGAAATCAGGCGATGCGGTTTATAACCCAGTCAAGGGTAAAAAAGAACGAATCGGCCGACTGGTACAAATGCATGCCAATAGCCGCGAGGAAATCACTGAAGTCAGGGCCGGTGATATTGCTGCTGCGATAGGTTTGAAAGACACCACCACTGGCGAAACACTCTGTGATCCGGCTCAGGTGATTACACTCGAAAAGATGGATTTTCCTGAGCCAGTGATCTCAGTAGCCATCGAGCCACGCACCAAGGCGGATCAAGAAAAAATGAGCGTTGCGCTAGGCAAGCTTGCAAAAGAAGACCCTTCATTTCGTGTCAGTACAGACGAAGAATCTGCTCAAACTATCATCGCCGGCATGGGTGAACTGCATCTCGACATTATCATCGACAGAATGAAACGTGAGTTCGGTGTTGATGCTAATGTTGGCGCTCCGCAGGTTGCTTATCGCGAGACTATCCGCAAAACTGTCGAGGCAGAAGGTAAGTTTGTGCGCCAAAGTGGTGGTCGCGGTCAATATGGTCATGTTTGGTTAAGAATCGAACCACTCCCTGCAGGTAATGGTTACGCCTTTGAAAATGCCACAGTTGGCGGCTCAGTACCTAAAGAATATATTTCATCTGTAGATAGGGGTGTACAAGAGCAGATGAAAAATGGTGTAATAGCCGGCTACCCTGTGGAAGATGTCAAGGTGACGCTGTTTGACGGCTCATACCATGACGTCGATTCCAACGAAATGGCGTTCAAGGTGGCAGGTTCCATCGGCTTCAGAAATGGTGCACTGGAAGCAAATCCTGCGTTACTAGAGCCGCTCATGAAGATTGAAGTCGTCACGCCAGAAGACTACATGGGTGACGTCATGGGAGATCTGAATCGTCGCCGTGGCATTGTCAATGGAATGGATGACACACCTAGCGGCAAGATTATTAAGGCAGAAGTGCCACTGGCAGAAATGTTTGGTTACGCGACAGATTTGCGTTCTGCAACACAGGGGCGAGCTACCTACTCAATGGAGTTTGCTCGCTACAGTGAAATACCAACTAACGTTGCAGAAGCGATCATTAACAAGTCTAGATAAAACACAGTTAACTTTGAGGTAGACGAGAATGTCCAAGGAAAAATTTGAAAGAACGAAACCCCACGTCAACGTGGGCACCATTGGTCACGTTGACCATGGCAAAACCACATTGACAGCGGCGATTACCAAGGTGATGGCGGAACTTCAAGGTGGTACGT
>SKGV01000160.1 GCA_007117275.1 Methylophaga sp. | reverse complement strand
GCTGTCTTGGGCTTCAGATGGCGAATCGTCTAAGTCTGCAAGACCTCTTTCGGCAATGCTCTGTAAACGGGCTAGATCAGCATCTCTGATCTCCACTAGTCTGCGTAAGGTTTCCAGTTGCAGTTCCAAGACCTCCATGCGTGTACGGAAATCGATATTTTCTTGTGCTTGAGCTTCAATGGTCTCTTGGGCAAGTGTGAGTTGTTCGCTCAGGATCTGTAATTCTGGATCACCTTGGGCTGAAACCGAATCTGGATCATCGATGCTGTCACTAGGGGCCACAAGACTCAGACGAGCGTCTGACTCAGCTGGAGTCTCGGAATCAACTTCCTCACTAATCGTGGTGGTTGTCTCGGCTTGTTCACTGACAGACTCTGAAACCTGTTGTTTGCTGTCTGAAGTGTCAACTGGCTCACTGACAGATTCTGAAACCGCTTGCACGGCAACTGATGTGGCAATCTGATTACCCCAGCGTGTCTGATGTTCTGAAAACGCCGTTCTTGCGCTTTGAACTGTCCAATTTGTTTCAATTTCTTCAAGCGTGGGGATTCTGAGGGTTTCCCCGGCTCTCAAGCCATTTACGTTAGCGTTGTTAAACGCTCTAGGATTGGCATCAAACAGAGCCATCATCATTTGTTGGACACTGATGTGCTCATTAGGGCGTGTCCGTTCAGCGATTGACCAAAGCGTGTCTCGCTGACTAGTTGGACCAAAACTGCTGGTTTGATGTCGGGGCTCTGAGACAGCTGTTTGCCTTGGGGCAGTAGCTGTGGGCTCTATCATCGCTTCGACGCGAACAGCCCTTGTATCGGGCGCAGGCGCTGATCGCTGCTCACTCAGTGCATATCTGGGGGGGTCGAGCAATACGGTGTACTCACGCAAGATGCGTCCATCATCCGAAGTTGCCATTATTAGGAAATTCAAAAAAGGCTCTCGAATTGGCTGAGTCGAGCTGATGCGGATTCTCGGCTGTGTGTCACGTTCGACTATCTCAAAATTCAAATCAGACAAGACGAAGCTTCTTTCCAGTCCTGCTCGCTCAAACTCCCGTGTCGATGCTAACTCCACAATGAGGGTTTCTTGTTGACGATCACGAACTGCAGTCAAGGGGATTTCGGCGCTGAAGGGTTCATTTAGTGACGAAAATACTTCTATTTGTCCAAGACCAAGCGCGTAAACGTCAAGAGAGCCAAGTAAACCAAGCGCCGCTAGTGCCGATGTTCTGGCAAACGATCTTTTTTTCATCACTGCTCTCCCTCCTTAGTCACAGAAGCCTTAAATGTACTTCTCTACCAGCACTTCAGCAATTTGAACACTATTGAGCGCAGCACCTTTACGAACATTATCGGCAACAACCCATAGGTTCAATCCATTGCTATGTGAGATATCTTCACGGATACGTCCCACATACACGGCATCTTTACCTGAGGCCTCTGTGACGGCCGTTGGATAGCCACCATCCTTACGATCATCCAGCAAAACAACCCCGGGGGCATTGCTGAGCAATTCCCTTGCCTGATCTACGGTGATTTTATCGCGTGTTTCAATGTGCAGTGCTTCTGAATGGCCAAAAAACACCGGGACTCTGACTGCGGTTGGATTCACCAGAATTCGCTGATCGCCCATGATTTTTCTGGTTTCCCAGACCATTTTCATTTCTTCTTTGGTGTAGCCGTTGTCCATGAAAACATCAATTTGGGGTAACACATTAAAGGCGATTTGTTTTGGATAGACCTCAGCTTCAACCGGTCTGCCATTCAACAAGGCAGCAGTCTGCTGAGCCAGTTCATCCATAGCTGGCCGGCCACTGCCCGATACCGCCTGATAGGTGCACACGTTGATTCGGCTGATGGACACAGCATCATGGATGGGTTTGAGTGCGACCAGCATTTGTATGGTCGAGCAATTAGGATTGGCGATGATGCCACGCTGTTTATAATCTGCAATAGCCTCGGCATTCACTTCAGGGACAACCAGTGGAACATCATCGTCATAGCGGAACTGTGAGGTATTATCTATGACGACACACCCGGCCGCGGCCGCCTTGGGCGCATATTCTGCTGAAACGCTGGCGCCAGGTGAGAACAAACCGACCTGAACCTTGCTGAAATCGAAGGTCGCCAAATCCTCAACAATGAGTGATTTATTACCATAGCTCACAGCACTTCCGGCTGAGCGTTCACTTGCCAATGCGTAGATTTTACCGACCGGAAACTGACGCTGGTGCAAAATCTCCAGCATCGCCTCACCGACTGCCCCTGTAGCACCTACGACAGCAATATCAACTTTTTTAGTCACTTTTCACCTGATTTTCTGAATTGTTTTTTTTACAGCGCCGCAATGACTGCGTCGCCCATTTCTGATGTGGACACTTTTTGCATGCCTTCAGAATGAATGTCTGCAGTGCGCAGACCTTGGTCGAGCACGCGACTGACGGCTAATTCTACACGGTCTGCCAACACGGGTTCATTGAGTGTGTAGCGTAGCATCATCGCTACTGACAAAATGGTGGCTAGCGGATTTGCAATATTTTCACCTGCTATGTCCGGGGCTGAACCGTGAATAGGTTCGTACATGCCCTTGCTGTTTTCATCCAGCGATGCCGATGGCAACATGCCAATTGACCCGGTCAACATCGAGGCACAATCAGACAGAATATCGCCGAACATATTGGTGGTTACCATGACATCAAACTGTTTGGGCGCACGCACTAATTGCATGGCTGCATTATCAACATACATATGGCTGAGCTGAATATCCGGGTAATCTTCAGCCACAGTCGTCACGGTCTCACGCCATAGTTCGGTAGATTCTAAGACGTTGGCCTTGTCTACAGAACACACGCGTCCCTGACGTTTACCGGCAATCTCAAAAGCCACTTTAGCGATGCGTTCGATTTCGCTTTCACGGTATATCAAGGTGTTAAAACCCTGTTTTTCACCGTTCTCAAGAACACGAATACCTCTCGGTTGACCAAAGTATATGCCGCCGGTCAATTCACGCACGATCATCAGATCCAGGCCAGAGACTACCTCAGGCTTAAGTGTCGACGCATCGGCAAGTTGTGGATATAAGATCGCTGGGCGCAGATTAGCGAACAAATTCAATTCAGAACGCAATCCCAGTAGGCCTTTTTCCGGGCGAACACTAATGTCTAACGATTCCCATTTGTAGCCACCCACAGCACCCAGCAAAATTGCATCTGCAGATTTGGCCAGACTGAGCGTGGCATCTGGTAGTGGCGTGCCCGTTTCATCATAAGCAGCGCCGCCAACCAGGCCGTATTCCAAACTGATATCCAAGCCCTCTGCGCGGAGTGCTTCCAAGATTTTGACGGCTTCGGCAACGATTTCCGGGCCAATACCATCCCCCGCCAATACTGCTATTTTTTTTGTCATTGTCATTCTGCTTGTTGAAAATAAAGAAAATTAACTGAACAGCCACGGCGCATTGGCGCGGCGGTGTTGCTCGTAGGCTTTGATTTCGTCAGTGTGTTGCAGCGTCAAACCAATATCATCAAGCCCTTCGATTAAGCAGTGTTTCTTGAATGGATCCACCTCAAAGCTGACGCTTTTGCCATCTGGATACGCAATCGTCTGTGAGGGTAGATTTACCCTAAGTGTGAAGCCTTCATGGTGTTCGACCATCCCAAACAATTCATCGACGATTGCTTGATCAAGCCGTATCGCCAAAATACCGTTCTTGCTGGTGTTGCTGAAAAAGATATCTGCAAATGTCGGCGCAATCACCACGCGTATGCCAAAATCTGCGAGTGCCCAGACAGCATGCTCACGGCTGGAACCACAACCAAAGTTTTCTCTGGCCAGCAGAATCGTTCCGCCCTGAAAACGTGCCTGATTAAGTACAAAGTCAGGATTAATGGGCCGCCCGGCACAGGCCTGCCCGGGCTCGCCATAATCCAGATATCGCCATTCATCAAACAGGTTGGGGCCGAAACCACTGCGCTTGATTGATTTGAGAAACTGCTTGGGAATGATGGCATCCGTATCGACATTGGGTCTGTCTAGCGGAATGACGATACCCGTCTCAACCGAAAATTTTTGCATGTCTACTGTTACTCATTTTTGTAATTAATGCGTCGTATTGAATGTCATGTAAAAGGTGATTGGAACGGCATGACTGATGTTTGGCAAGCCCACCACATCGCGAAGGCGTTCGACCCCTTGGACCAGATCAAAATCGGCCACATTCAGCAACACTGGGTGTGCAGAATTAACCAGAATACGTTGATCTGAAAGCCTGCTGATCAATACTTCCATCGCAACATTTTGCTGATTGCCATGCAAATCGAGGGTAGCAACCATGCTGTGGGTAATGCTCTCTCCCACCGCCAAGTTAACGATGACGCTGGTATCTACACTTGCTGTCAGCCGAGCGGTGGCAAACTCATCCACATTGAATAACATCTCGCGCATTCTGTCATCACGCAGGTCGACATGGGTATCAACACTGCTCAAATCAAACTGTATTTCAACATCACCTGACTCGCTAATAGTGCCGTTAAACCTTCTGAACTGCCCTACTTCAGCGACATGAATTGCTTTTGTCGAGACAAAGCTCAGTCGTGATGTATTGTTATCGAGCTGCCAGTCTGAGGCCAATGTGATGGCAGACATCAGGCCGGCGAAGGTGAATGCTAACAGTTGTGCCAAAGTTTTTCTTTGAATCATTGTTCGCTCCTTAATTTTTGGTTACAGAGGGTTCGCCTCTGTGTCTAAGGCTGTATTTTCGCGCATCAGTTCATTTACACAGCAGCTATGTTCGTTTGGTGAATCATTGCATTGATCAATTTCTACGCAGGACTGTGTGGCGCGACGCTCGGCGTTGACCGTTGCAGCTGGAACTTTTGTGTCCGCAAATCTCGCCACAAAGAACACCCCAGTCGAGCCTGATATTCAAAATAAATCCGTCACATTCTACCGAATAAGAAGGAAAATCCATACACGATGCAGCAGATTCATTGTTCCAGATACAGATTGGAATACACACAGGCTTCCAGATGCCAGCAAAATACGGTAGCTTTATAGAATTTTTCGTATTCAGGAGAGCAACATGGCATTTCTTCAAGGTAAACGCGCCTTAATCGTAGGTGTTGCCAGTAATCGTTCAATCGCTGCCGGTATTGCACACGCCATGGCACGTGAAGGTGCTGAACTGGCATTTACATTTCAGAACGAAAAGTTAAAGTCACGCGTTGAGAAAATAGCCGAAGAATGCCATTCGGATCCCGCCTTGCTTTTCCCGTGTGATGTCGGCAGCGATGAGCAAATCAATGCGGTCTTTGAACAGCTTGGCAAGCATTGGGATGGACTGGACATCATTATTCACTCAGTCGCATTTGCGCCTCGCGAACAACTTCAGGGGGCCTATGTTGACAGTGTGACTCGTGAGGGTTTTTCAATGGCAAATGACATCAGTGCCTATAGCTTTACAGCACTTGCCAAAGCCGGAAAAGCCATGATGGCCGGTCGCAACGGCTCACTGTTGACTCTGAGCTACCTTGGCGCGGTTCGCGCCATTGATAATTACAATGTCATGGGTATTGCCAAAGCAGCATTGGAAGCCAATGTTCGTTACATGGCTTATTCGCTCGGCCCAGAGGGCATTAGAGTCAACGCGGTGTCTGCAGGGCCTATTAAAACACTCGCAGCAGCCGGCATTGGCGATTTTGGCAAAATGCTGGCCTATGGCGAGCGAAACTCACCACTACGTCGAAATGTCACCATCGAAGAAGTTGGCAATGTCGCTGCGTTCTTGTGTTCAGATCTAGCATCAGGTGTAACAGGTGAAGTCACCTATGTCGATGCGGGTTACAACATCGTCGGTATTGGCGACAAGTAAGCAAAAGACTTAATCTAATTAACAGCAAAACAGGGCATATCAGTGCCCTGTTTTGTATGTGCTTACCAAAAACCACTGGAGTCAAACAATGAATGCGCGACTGGCCGGTTACCTGTTATTTGCGATTGTAATTGCGGCGATTTCAGGCATTTTTGTCGGCTGGTTTTTTGCCGATTTCTCTAATCAGATCGACTGGCTTGGCGTGCTTTTTTTGAATGCGCTGAAAATGACCATCATTCCACTGATCATTGCATCGGTCATTTCAGGCATTGGCGCACTTGGAGATGTCAGACGGCTGGGCAAGTTCGGCGGACTGACGGTCGTTTACTACTTAATGACCACTGCTATTGCTGTATTCATCGGCTTAGTGGTGGTCAACCTGATCCAGCCAGGAACAGGTATTCCACAAAGTGCCGTCGCAACCCCAGAACATATTCTTGATAAACAAGGAACGGGCGTTGCTGATATTTTTCTGTCTATGATTTCGCCAAACTTGGTAGCGTCTGCCAGTGACATGCAGCTATTGCCACTGATCGTTTTTGCCATTTTGTTTGCCATGGCGCTGACTACGATTGGTGAGCGATCTAAAGCTGTTTTCAGCTTCTTTGATGGTGTCAATGAAGCCATGATGAAGCTGGTCACTTGGATTATGGTATTTGCCCCCATTGGCATCTTCGCGCTGATTGCTTCGAGACTTGGGCAAGCAGGCGGTGGTGAAGCTTTTTTTGCTGAAATCCGTGCTGTGGGGCTGTATGTGTTTAGTGTAATTGCTGGACTCGCCATACATTTTTGCTTGTTACTGGTGTTGCTATTTGCAGTTACAGGACGTTCATTTGATTACCTTGTGTCTATGGGCAGAGCGTTGGTCACCGCCTT
>SKGV01000128.1 GCA_007117275.1 Methylophaga sp. | reverse complement strand
TACTATGTCGTGCCTGACTATTACGAAGATCGCCCCAAAGCCTGTATGAATGGCTGGGGCAATGTTTTCTTGACTGTTGCACCTGACGGCACTGCGCTGCCATGTCACGCGGCTCGTGAATTGCCCGGCATGGAATTACCCAATGTGCGAGATATGAGCATTCGTGAGATTTGGGAAGGCAGTAACGATTTCAATCGGTTTAGAGGCTTTGACTGGATGCAGGAGCCTTGCCGTAGCTGTGACGAACGCTTCAAGGACTTTGGTGGCTGTCGCTGTCAGGCCTATATGTTGACCGGTGATCCGGCAAAAACAGACCCTGTGTGCAGCAAGTCACCCGATCATCATCTGATTCTCGAAGCCATCGAGCGTGGTCGAATGGAAGCTGCCAAACCAGCACTAGAAGCGAAACCATTGGTATTTAGAAATCCGAAAAACTCCAAAGAAATCTGTGGACTCTGATGATGCGATCCTGACGCACGGTTTGACCAAACGATATGGTCAGGCCGTGGTCGTCAATGAGCTGAATATTCAAGTAAAAGCAGGTCAGTGCTATGGTCTGTTAGGTCCAAATGGTGCAGGTAAAAGCACCACCATTCACATGTTAACCACGATGACCTCCATCAGCGAAGGGCATGCTTGGGTCGCCGGCCAGTCAGTGACTGAGCAGCCAGTGGCTATTCGGGCTGCCGTTGGCTTGGTGTTTCAAGACTCGGCCTTGGATCGCACCATGACCATTGCAGAAAATTTGCAGTTTGCTGCGGCACTTTACAAGCTGCCAGCCAATGAGGCCAACACCAGAATCGACCGTTTATTGACATTGTTCAATCTTGAAGACAAGCGTCACCAGAAGTTGCTGACTCTGTCTGGTGGTCAGCGTCGCGCTGTCGATATTGCACGTGGCGTGCTGCACAAACCACGCGTTTTATTTCTTGACGAGCCCACCATTGGTCTCGATTTACCTAACCGCCGTGCCATTTGGCGCTTTGTCGAACAACTTCGACGCGATGAGGGTATGACCGTATTCCTGACAACGCATTATCTCGAAGAGGCAGTTGCGTGTGATCATGTTGACTTCATCCAGAAAGGACAATTGCTGGCCGGCGGTAGCCCTGATGCTTTGATTCAGCAACTGGCAGCTTACATTTTGGAGATTGATTGTCAGGATGCGTCGGCTGTGTGTGATTACCTTGTTTCGGAATTTGGTGAGCCGATCATCGAGGGCGACCATCTCAGTTTTAAAGTGGCCGATCCCGACGCAGACTTCCACTTGTTGCAAAAACACTTGGGCAATGCGGTCAATGCGATGCAATGGCGACGACCCAACCTCAACGATGTCTATTTGTGGGCGGTCTGTCCACCCGAGCGTCCCATAAAAACATGAGGTCTAGATGAGTTGGTTACCGGTAAAAGCAGTGGTCAGCCGTGAGTTGAGTAAGTTGTTTAGGCAGCGGGCCAGACTGGTCAGTTCTATGGTTAGACCGATGATCTGGTTGCTGGTGATAGGCAGTGGTGTGGGCAGCATGTTGCAAGGCAGCCAGCAGGAACATTATCTGCAATTTCTGGTGCCTGGCATCGTCGCCATGACACTGTTATTTGGTGCTTTGTTGTCGGCCTTGACGTTGGTTTATGACAAGGAATTTGGCGTGATGCGAATGATGTTGATAGCGCCTATTCAGCATTACTGGATTGTGCTGGCAAAGTTGATTGCCGCCTGCTTGAGTGCAATAGTACAGGCAGTGTTGTTACTGGTGATTCTGATACTCATTGGACTGATAGATATCAAAATAACACTTATGTTATTGCCCGCGATAATGATGACGGCCATCTGTTGTGCTGCCATGGGTGGTTTGATTGCGGTGTGGTCAAAAACACTGGATAACTTTGCCGTGATCATGAATTTCTTCATCTTTCCGGTTTTTTTCCTGAGCGGAGCCTTGTACCCAGTCAGTCAATTGCCGGACTTGCTACGCTATGTAGTGCTGATAAACCCGTTCAGCTATGGCGTTGATTTGCTCAAGCACGCAGTACCTGCGGCCCAGTCAGATTTTTCTCTATGGACCAATATCATGGTGTTGACTGTTTTTTCTGTGAGCGCAGTGTTGGTGGCTTGCTGGCGGTTTTCCAGAGAGTCAGTCCATGAGCCACTGTTTCGCAGGGTGACTGGCAAATCCTAATAGCGCGGCGCAAGCGCTTATTGTCGCTGTCTGCCAGCGCTAGCCATTAATCGCTTACTGTCAGTGCTTGCGTGGCCTTGGCAAAGCTCTTATGCTACCCATGCTGACATAAAGAGTCGTTTACAGCGGGCACTGTGTTAGATAAAACAGAGGCTCATTTGCTGTTGCCATTTTCAGATAACCTGCCAGGATAGCTTCAGATGCATGTGGTCAAAGATAACCCCCGCCAGAACATGGTAATGCAACAACTCAGGCCCAACCAGGTATCTGATCCAGGCATTTTGACTGCACTGGAGGTCATTGACCGCTCACTCTTTGTTGATCCGGCATTCGCAGGACTGGCTTTCTCTGAGACTGAACTTCCCATTGGTGCAGGTCAATCCATGCTGTCGCCCTTGCTTGAGGGCCGACTGCTTCAGGCTTTATCTTTGCAGCCCCAAGATTCAGTGCTTGAAATCGGTACCGGTAGCGGCTATTTCACGGCCTTATTATCGAAATTGGCTCACCAGGTGATCACGGTGGAGTTGAATGAAGATCTGCTGGCGGCAGCCCAACAGCGATTAGCAGCCTTGGCAATTGATAATGTTGAGTTTCGCTGCATGGATGCCAGTCGCGGAGTTGAATTAACCGAGCGAATTGATGCGATTATCGCGACTGCAGCCTACGCAGTTACCCCAGAAGCCTGTTTGCACTCACTCAAAGTCGGTGGCCGAATGATACTCGCTACTGGCACATCGCCCGCAATGCAGGTTCAGCGGATTACCCGAATGAATGAGTGGCAGTGGCAGACAGAAACGCTTTTTGAAACGGTCATGCCGATGCTGTGTCGCGCAGAACCAAAAACTGAATTTGTTTTCTAGAAAACCGAGAATACAACAATGAAAAATTTAACAGCTATCGAATTAAGGGACTATCTGGCCACTGATGTGGAACCATTGCTGATCGATGTGCGTGAATCGCATGAGCTTGCCAATGGAGCTATCAAGGGAATCACCCATATCCCGATGAATACCTTGCCAGCCCGTTTGAATGAACTGGAAAAATACAAAAACAAGACCATTGTCGTCATTTGCAGAGCTGGTCAACGAAGCGCTCAAGTCGGTCAATACATGGAACAGATGGGGTTTCGTGATGTGATCAACCTAGCAAATGGAATGAACGGTTGGGCAACCGATGTTGACCCGACTATGATGGTTTATTGAGGATAAGGTATGCAGAGACTGTTACAGGCGGCGCTGTTATGCATTGGTTTGTTCTCGCCAGCACTGTCAGCTAACAATCTAATCGAGGTGTACGAACTTGCCTTACAAAGCGATCCGCAGTTGATGGCTGAGGCAGCCTCGCGTCTTGCGACGGGCGAACTCAAAAACCAGTCGAGTGCGGGCTTTCTGCCAGAAATCAACCTGTCAGCATCAACCAACCGGGTCTGGCAGGATACCGCATCAGATAGGTTTGATGGTCAGCGTAACTATAATGATAGAGGCTATACCCTGAGCCTGGTTCAACCACTTTATCGACGTGAAAATGTGCTTTTCAGCGAGCAGGCGGATATTGCCATTGCAGGTGCAGATGCCAGTTTTGTTCTGGCAGAGCAAAGTCTGTTAGTTCGGGTAACTGAACGTTATTTTGATGTGCTAGGCCGGCAAGATGACTTGACCTTTTCCCTGGCTGAGCGAGAGGCTATTGCCAAACAGCTTGAGCAAGTCGAACAACGCTTTGAAGTAGGGCTTGCCACCATCACTGATGTGGCCGAAGCTCAGGCAGCCTTTGATATTGCCAATGCTGCGGTGATTGCTGCCAACAACGAGCTAGTCAATAGTCGTGAACTATTGCGTGAGACGACCGGTGTCTATCACGAGTTGCTGGCAAGCCTGCAAGCGGATTCACCCTTGGTCAGTCCTGAGCCTGCCGATATCGATCAATGGAGTGAAGTGGCCATCACCACTAACCCCGCCCTGCGCGTCGCGCGGAGCAATGTCAACATTGCCCGCAACAATATTCAACTGCAGCGCAGTGGTCATCATCCGTCAGTAGATGCCGTAGCTCGAAAAGAATACAGCTTTCAGAGTGACAGCAACATCAGTGGCAGCACTCGGACGCATAGGGAATTGTTAGGAATACAGTTTAATCTACCGATTTATGCCGGCGGTGCTGTTACGTCTCGAACACGGGAGGCTGGCTATCGACTGGATGAAAGCATGCAGAACGAAGAAGAACTTCGCCGCATTATCCTGCGTGAAACCCGAGCGGCATTTAATAATGTAATCTCCGGTATCAGTCGAGTTCAGGCACTCAAACAAGCGGTTGTGTCCAATGAAAAAGCCTTGGAATCCACAGAAGCCGGTTTTGAGGTCGGAACCCGAACCACGGTCGATGTGCTCAATGCCCGGCGAGAACTATTCAGCGCAAGACGCGATTATGCTCAATCACGCTATGACTATATCGTCAATACGTTGCGATTGAAGCAATCGGCAGGCATTGTGACGGTTGACGATCTGTACCAGATCAATCAGTGGCTTATGCGGTAGCAACCGAAAAGGGCTCATATATGCTGACAAACATCAAGGAAAGCCTGCTTGTTGTAATTGATGTTCAGGAACGCCTTGGCGCTGCCATGCCGCCAGGAGTTCGAAAGCGAGTGATAGAGCAGATCAGCGTGTTATTAACAGCCGCCAACAACCTCGATGTTCCTGTCATGGTCACTGAGCAATATCCCAAAGGGCTGGGCTTGACTGAGCCTGCACTGAAAAGCCAGCTTGATGCCGATGTCAAACCCATCGAAAAAACCTGTTTTTCCTGTGCTAAGTCTCCAGAATTTATGGCGATGGTTGAAAAAGCACAACGCAAGCAGGTGATTTTGACTGGCATGGAAACGCATATTTGTGTGCTACAAACGGCCATGGATTTGCAGGCTGCCGGCTATCTGGTATTTGTTATTGAAGATGCCGTAAGTTCACGAGCCAAGGGTAATCAATACAACGCATTGTATCGGATGCGCCAGGCCGGGGTCATTGTTAGTAATGTTGAGTCAGTGCTGTTTGAATGGTTAGGTGATGCCAGCCATCAGAGTTTCAAAACTATCGCTAAACTGATTGTCTGATTAACGCTGCCAAACAACAGCCAGAGGTGCTATCAGGCATGTTGGCGTTGTCTTTTATTGGCAATGCCGGTGCGTTTTGAGCGGTTTATTTTCGGTAATTGCTCAAAGTCGGGCTGACCTTTGCCGCCAGTGCGGCGGTAATCTTCCAGCAAGCTATGCGCAACCACAGACTCAGCCAGTCCAAACCGTTCAGTCATAATGACAAACATCAGTTCAAACAATCGTTTGAGCGATATCTTCCAGGTAGAGCCGCTGAGTTGATACAGGGCATCCGATAACTGCATAAATTGCTCAAAAGCATTGTCGGACACTATCAACGGCAAGCTGTTGCGAAAGCGACCTGAGTTACCAATCATGTCCCAGTAACGAGCAAAGCGCCCAACCCTTTGCAGGGTAGAGAAGCTGATGTCCCGAGTACTTACAATGTTATAAGGTGGCTCGGGGTTGTATCGCAAATCATACTCGGCTTCATGGCGATTAATAGGCGCACCGCGCAGGCGTTTTAATATGCCAAGTTGAATTTCCTGAGGCGCTAATGCCAACAGCTGGTTGAAGCTGTCAGCAAAGTTCTCCAGTGTATCTCCGGGTAAGCCGAAGATCAGATCGGTATGCAGGTGAGCGCCGGTGTTTTGCCTGAGCCAGTGAATATTTTCTTTGCTGCGCGCGTTATCTTGTTTACGACTAATCAGCGATTGAATCTGTGTATCAAAGGTCTGGACGCCAATCTCAAATTGCAGACTATTGGCTGGAAAGCGTTGCAGCACCGATTTAAGGGCTTGTGGCAGGTTATCGGGAATCACCTCAAAATGTAGATACAAATCATCACTCATTCTGGCCAGAAAAAACTCCAAAATAGCGACGCTGTTACTGACTTTCAGGTTAAAGGTGCGGTCAATAAACTTGAAATTTCGAACGCCTCTTTGCCAGAGTGTGTCCATTTCAACCAGAAACTTGTCCAGCGGAAAGGGTGAGGCAGTTTTATCGAGCGCTGACAGGCAAAACTCGCATTTGAATGGGCAGCCCCGGGACGCCTCGACATAAATCAGCCTGTGACGAATGTCTTCATCATTGTAATAGGCATAGGGTAGCTCGATCTGATCAAGCGGTAGAGCTTCGCCTTCAAAGTAACGGTTTTCGGGCGCTTGGCCGTTCAGTAATTGCTGACACAATAGGGGAAATTGCTTTTCACCCGGCCCGGCGATGACATAGTCAGCAAGGTCGGCACAGGCAGGTAAATCTGGCGCATGACTGACCTCGGGGCCACCCAAGATAACCAAGGTATCCGGCGAAATCCGCTTGATTAATCCAACAATCTCACCGGTTTGAGCGACATTCCAGATATAGACACTAAAGCCAATAATTTTCGGCTGATGCTGCAGTAGTTGTTCAGCAATATTCAATGCGCTTTGCTCGATGGTGAACTCCAGCAAACGACAACGGGACTGCAAGTCACCTAGGTTGGCCAATAGATAACGTAAGCCAAAAGCGCTGTGCATATAGCGGGCATTGACTGTAGTCAGCAGAATATCGCTGTCAGTGTGTTTTTCTGAGATGGAGGACAGTG
>SKGV01000161.1 GCA_007117275.1 Methylophaga sp. | reverse complement strand
CGTAAATGCGTCAAAGACTCAAGAAAATCATTGATGCGTTTGGAGAATTCACCCTGCAATGAGCGCATGGCGCTGCGTGCCGCTTGTTCAGTAGAACTCTCAATCAAATCGGCGACGGCTTCGGCTTGCGCCAAATCCATCTTGCCATTGAGAAAAGCACGTTCGGAAAACTCACCAGGTCGGGCCATCCGTGCACCCAGTTCGATGGCACGCTGACACAGTCGATCCATGACCAACGGGCTGCCATGACCTTGCAGCTCAACCACATCCTCACCGGTGAATGAAGCCGGTCCGGGAAAATACAAGGCAATACCGCTGTCGATGATTTCAGCATTGTCGGCGCGAAAGTGTTTGAAGGCAGCAAAACGGGGTTTGGCGAGTGAACCACACATCTTGCTGGCAATATCAGCGCTTTTAGGTCCAGATAAGCGCACCACGCCAACACCGCCACGACCGGGAGCCGTGGCGATGGCGACGATGGTTTCAGTCGAGGCACTCATGCCGACACTGGCTGTTTATAACGCGCCCATCTTGCGAGTGATATGCCATTGCTGGGCAATCGACAAAATATTGTTGACCAGCCAGTACAGCACCAGACCTGATGGGAAGAAGGCAAAAAATACCGTGAAGACGATCGGGAAGATTTTCATCATCATCGCCTGGGCCGGATCTTGTGGCATTGGGTTGAGCTTTTGTTGATACCACATGGTCAGACCAAACAGCACTGGCAATATGAAATACGGATCAATGGCCGTTAAATCCTGAATCCAGAAAATAAACGGCGCGTGACGCAGCTCAATGCTCTCCACCAATACCCAGTAAAAGGCCAGAAACACCGGCATTTGCACCAGAATCGGCAGACAGCCACCCAATGGATTAATTTTTTCTGTTCGGTACAGATCCATCATGGCCTGATTGAACTTCTGCTTGTCGTCACCATAACGTTCTTTCAAGCTGGCTAATTTTGGCGTCATCTTGCGCATCGCCGCCATCGAGCGGTAACTGGCAGCAGATAAGCGATAGAACACCAGCTTGATCAAGAGTGTCAACAAAACAATTGACCAACCCCAATTGCCGGTGAGCTTGTAAAACCACTCCATGACAATAAATAGCGGTTTGGAAATGATGGTCAGTATGCCAAAGTCGACGGTCAAATCCAGATTTTCGGCTGCCGCCTGCAGTCTTGGATATTCTTTTGGTCCCAGATACAGCTGGAAGTTGGTTTGGGCAGTGTCACCCGTTTGCGCGGCGATGGCGGGGAAACGAATACCAGCGATGAAATTATTGTTATTGACGGAATTTCCGTAAAAACCCATTTCATCGACACTTTGATCGGGAATGACGGCAGCCACAAAGTAATGTTGCAACATCGCCACCCAGCCAGAGGCCACTGAGCGGCGTAGCGGGTTTTTCTCAAGATCATCAAAAGTGACCTTGTCATACTCGTCACCGGGGCTCGAGAAAACCGGCCCGGTATAGGTGTACAGCAAGAAGCTGTCTCTGCCTGCCCGAGTACGGTTGAGCTGGGCGTATGGGTATGCCGCAAAACGTTCAGCCGTATGATTAGTTATCTGATACTCAACATCAATTAGATAGCTGTCACGATGGAAAGTATAGGTTTTGACCACGTGCAAGCCATCCTCAGACTGCCAATGCAAAGGCACTTCGATACTTTCTTGGCCTGCTTGCAAGGCATAACTGTCCGCTTCGGCACGGTAGCGTTCATGGTGGGTAGGCGCACTTGAATCTGAACGCAGCCCTGACTGGGTCACAAAAAACAGTGCATTTGAATCATCAAGAAATTGCACAGGCCTGTCTGTAGCACCGGCTTCTTCAAAGTGTTGCAGCAAGGCAAGACTGCGGATACCGCCGCCTTGAGTGTCGATATAGGCATCGATGACATCTGTAGTGATACGAATACGCTGCGAATCCGGTACTGCAGAAGCACCTGCAGGCAACGCAGGCATATCCGAGCTACTGTCAAAACTGCTCACCGCAGGTAAATCAGGCAAGTCAGCAGTGATATCAGGTTCGGTTGGTGCCTGAATTGCCGCTTGCTGCGCGGCTTGTTGCTGTGGCCGAACATAGTCATTCTGCCAGGCTTCCCAAAGCAGCAGGGAGACGATCAGCAAGCCGAAGATAAAGAAAGTTCTGTAATTATCCATTGTGATTTTTGGTCTTTATTTCAGGAACAGGATCCAAGCCACCTTCGTGCCAGGGATGACAGCGTAATAGCCGACGCAGGCCCAGCCAAACACCTCTCAAGGCCCCGTGACGCTGGATAGCTTCAATCATATATTGCGAACAACTTGGCTGAAAACGACAATGCATGCCCAGAAACGGGCTTAAAAGAAAACGATATGCGCGAACGAATGCGATCAGGATTTTTGCCATTGTGCCACCACGGTTAACCAATGCTGCTCCAATGTCACACGAAGTTGTGTTGAATCACGCTGATTAAGATCAGGCCGTGACAAAACGACGATATCAATATTTGCAAATGCATACTGATGGTTGCGGAAAGACTCGCGAATTATCCGTTTTAGACGGTTCCGATGACAAGCAAGTCGAACATGCTTCTTGGCGATGCCCATACCCAAGCGTGGATGCCCTGCGTGATTATCGACCGTCAGTATCGTCAGTCCACCGCCTCCATTGCGTTTTCCCTGACGAAACACCCGGGTAAAGTCTGCCGGGTGATTTAGTTTCATGGCTCGGCCAAACGTTGCCAAGTCATAGTCCTTGATGATGTTCAGAGGAACATCAGGCTGTCAGTTTGGCGCGGCCTTTGGCACGACGAGCATTGATGACACGGCGACCACCAACAGTTTTCATGCGTGCACGGAAACCATGGGTACGCTTGCGCTTCAGATTACTAGGCTGAAAAGTTCTTTTCATTTGAGCAACTCCAGGAAAAATAATGGTTTTGCCGCTGGTAACGCTGATAGCTACAAATACGACCGAGGCAAAAGGCTTTGGATTATAAGGTTCCAATCACTTTCAAGTCAAACCTGACACACCCCATTGGCGAGGATTTCTTTTGACTTGCCAAATGCGTCGGTAAAAGATAACTTTGATAACCCCGTCATGGTCGTGCAAATCATCGCTAAAACCTAGCGCTCAACTGCACCAAACCGCGTTTGTTGACAAAATAACTCAAGGAGCCGCCGTGTCATCACCCCTTTGGGAAAAATGCCTGTCCCATCTCGAAGGTGATCTCTCGGCACAACAGCTGAATACCTGGCTTCGCCCGCTGCAAGCCATTGAGTCAGAAAATCAGCTGCGCTTACTGGCACCGAACCCCTATGTCAAAGCATGGGTTCATGAGCAACTGGAACAGCAAATCAACCAGCTGGTGCACGCCCTGACTCAGGGATTGATTTCCCGCGTGGATATCGAAGTCGGTACCAAAGATACTGTTGTCTCCGACCCTAAAAAGCCGGCGAAAACACGTGGCATCAAAGCGGATGCTTCTGAGCAACAGGCACGGACTATCGGCAGCCCGATGAACCCCTCGTTTACCTTTGACAACTACATCGAAGGCAAATCCAATCAAATTGCTCGTGCCGCGTCGCTGCATGTCGCTGAGGCACCCGGCACCACTGGTTACAACCCCTTATTTCTGTATGGCGGCACCGGCTTGGGTAAAACTCACTTGATGTTGGCGGTCGGCAACAAAATTCGCCAAAACAATCCCAAAGCCCGAGTGATTTATCTGTCCTCAGAGCGATTTGTTCAAGACATGATCACCGCGCTGCGCAACAATGCGATTGACCAATTCAAAAATCATTATCGCAGCGCTGATGCGCTGTTGATTGACGATATTCAATTTTTTGCCAAAAAAGAACGTTCGCAAGAAGAGTTTTTCTACACCTTTAACAGCTTGCTGGAGGGTCAGCGGCAGATCATTCTCACTTGCGACAGATTTCCTAAAGAAGTAGAAAATCTCGATGAACGGCTTCAATCAAGACTTGGCTGGGGCCTAACGGTCGCTATCGAGCCACCCGAATTGGAAACACGTGTGGCTATCTTAATTAAAAAGGCACAACAAAACCTCATTACCATGCCCGATGATGTGGCTTTCTTTATTGCCAAACGCATTAAATCCAATGTTCGTGATCTTGAAGGTGCTTTGCAGCGGGTGTTGGCATTTTCACGCTTTACCAACCAGCCGCTATCTATCGACATGGCTCAGGAAGCCCTGAAAGACCTGCTGGCATTGCATCAAAAGCTGGTCACACTTGAGAGCATTCAAAAAACCGTCGCCGAGTATTACAAGATTCGTGTTTCGGATCTGCTCGCCAAAAAGCGAACGCGATCCATCGCCCGGCCGCGCCAAATCGCCATGGCACTTGCCAAAGAATTGACCAGCCACAGTCTGCCTGAGATTGGCGAAGCCTTTGGTGGACGTGATCACACAACGGTACTGCATGCGACGCGCAAAGTAGCGGAGCTTAGAAAAGCTGACAATCGCGTTGCAGAAGATTATCGTAACCTGTTGAGAACCCTATCCAGTTAGACTGAGAGCAAAGCTATGCAATTCACCGTCAGCCAAGAAATCCTTGCCCGTCCATTACAGTTGGTTTGCAGCATTGTTGAACGCAGAACCACACTGCCGATTTTGTCGAATATCCTGCTCAGAGCTCACGGCCAACAGTTGACTATGACCAGCACAGATATGGAACTTGAAATGATCGCGACACTGCCGGTGGCTGTTGAAGAGGAGGGCACGACCACGGTCTCGGCACGTAAGTTTCTGGATATCTGCCGAGCGCTGCCAGGTACTGCCACCATCAACTTCAGCGCCAGTGATAATAAGGCGCTGGTCAAGGCAGGTAAGAGCCGGTTCTCGCTGGCCACCTTACCCGGTAGTGATTTTCCAGACAGTGAAGGCGCCAGCTATCAGGATCAGATCGAACTGCCTCAGTCCGCCTTTAAAGCGCTGCTGGATGAAACCAGCTTTGCCATGGCCAGTCAGGATGTTCGCTATTATTTGAACGGCTTGCTATTGGAACGCGAACAAAACACCTTGAAAGCAGTAGCCACAGACGGACATCGATTGGCACTGGGCAGTGTCGAGACCGCCAGCACAGTCACTGAAAAAAGTGCGGTGATTGTACCTCGCAAGGCAATTCTTGAACTCGGAAAGCTGCTGTCAGATATTGATGACACAGTGAGCATTTCGTTTAGTCAGCAACAACTCAAAGTCGAACTGCCAGACATTCACTTCACATCCAAACTGATTGATGGTCAATTTCCCAACTATGAGCGAGTGCTGCCGATAGGTGGTGACAAAGAAGTGATCGCCCAACGGGATGAATTGAAACAAGCACTGTCACGTGCCTCGATTCTGGCCAATGACAAACACCGCAGTGTCAAACTTAATTTGGACAAAAATCAACTCAAAGCCACAGTGACCAACCAGGAACAAGAAACGGCCGAAGAGGAGATTGCCGTTGAGTACACCTCGCAGCCACTGGAAATTGCCTTTAACAACGCTTATCTGCTGGATTTACTCAATGCGATGCCGGACAGCAAGGTACGCTTGACGTTCACTGATGAAAACAGTAGCTGCCTGATTACGCCCTTTGAATCAAAATTCATACGTCAGTATGTAGTGATGCCGATGCGGCTCTGATTGGCAGCGGTCTGAGCATTATTGTCCAGCATGATCTTGAGCCCTTGATTGCAGATCTCGGCGGCGGCTTCATTTTTTCCCTCAGCGCGTAACACGTCGGCAAGTGCTTGATAGGTCTCGCCTCTGGCACCATGCTCAATACTGCTTCGCAAATATTGTTCGGCCTTGGCCCATAACTCACAGTTTTTGGCAAGACGGCCCAATGTAAGCAACAACCACGGATTATGCGGATGATCGGCCAGCCATTTTTCTGCATTCGCCAATCGTCTGAGCGTATCGTCTGAGGTGATCAGACCATACTGATAAACCAGCGTATCACTCCAATCTTTACGCAAAAACTGCTCGATGAGCATCACCGCCTGATCTAATTCTCCCTGTGCGACCAAACTATGAATATGCGGCTCTAAAAACAGTTCTGTTTGACGTTGCCGAGCGGGCACTTCTGCCCATACCTGTGCCATTCGCTGCCAGTCCTGGCGTGCCAATGCTTGATGTAACTGACCCACTAATGCAGTGGCTGACAGATTTTTTGCTGCCTCAGCATCTAACACCTGTCGCTTACGTAAGTCAGGCAACACGCTCTGAACAGCCTGCCACTGCTCGGTATCACGATACAACTGCTGCAATAACTGCAAAACATAAGGGTGTTTGGGCGCCATCTCACGCAGGTGTTGCAGTGTGGCCAGTGCCTGTTCTTTTTGTCCTGCAGAGAGCTGCAGTTCTGCCTGCACAACGCCCACCGCAATATCTGCACCCTCGGTGGTCTGGTGCGCCAGCTTGAGGTAATTATCTCGCCTATCCGAGGCATTTTGTTTTTGAGCAGCTCTAGCAGCGGCAAGATAATGCAGCAATGGCGCATCACTGTTGCACGCATGCTTGGCAAGTAACTGCTCAGCCTCTGCCCAACGACCCTCTTCCAAGGTAATGAGTCCACGCGTCAGCGCCCGACTAGCACGGCTTTGTTGTTTGTGTTTGTGCCAGATAGATACCTTGGTCGGCAATTGTTTAAGCTGGTTGATGGCTCGCATCAAGCCATAAAATAACGACCAGAGCACCACCACGATCAAACCAAACAGCACTAGTGAGGTTTCCAGACTCCAGCTGCCATATTGCAACAATACAAAGCCCGGCTGAAAATCCGCGGTCCAGATCAACAAAGCACCGATCAAAAGACCAATGCCAACAACAAACAGCATCTTCATGGTTTGAACCCTTGGATCCAACGCAATGAAGCTGAGATGTCGGGGATTTCTG
>SKGV01000085.1 GCA_007117275.1 Methylophaga sp. | reverse complement strand
GCGCAAACCTTCAAGGAACAGTCGGTTATGAGGATAACAACGCGCACCCGAACACCAGGCCGCAACGCGTTTGACCCGCTCAGGCAGCAGGCAAGCCCACTGCAAGCTTTGCATGCCTCCCAACGACCAACCAGCAACCAGTTGCAATTGATAGTCATCGCCAAACAATCCCTGCAGCATGGCAGCTTGGGCTAAGACTTGATCCGCCAGACTTATCGCTGGAAAGCCACAACCACTTTGTTCACCTATGGCCGTTGATGGTGAGCTGGATTCACCGGCTGCCAGCATGCCGGGGATCAACAAGCAAAAGTCCGAACGTCGAAGCGGGCTGCCAGACTCCGCCAGCGGATAGTTACCCGCAATTGCACCACCGTAATAGGTTGGCAACAGCACAATGTTATTTTTTGGTGCATTGACTTCACCCAATTGACTATATTCGATGTAGCAATCTTGCAGCCATTGGCCACTCTGCAATTGAAAATCACCCAGTTCAAAACGGTGTTTTTGCCACGCTTGGTCATGCATATAGTCATCTCCTTAAAGTCTATTAGCGTTGGCTGTCAACGCTGAAACGTGCTGGCACGCATATTGTATAGAAAGATTTATGCCATCCATGGCATTCCTCTACCCACAACTTCATCCAATTGGAGCTAACAATTTATGTCTTCGGCACATAGCAACAACAGTCTTACGGCAAGTCTAGAGCAAGCTGGCGTTAAGTACGCCATGGCCAGTTATGTAGATATTCACGGAAGAATCAAAGGCAAGTTCGTACCCTTAAGCCACCTGCACAATATGCTGGGTGGTTCAGAACTGTATACTGGCGCGGCTTTGGACGGCGTACCTCAGGACATCAGCGACAATGAAGTCGCTGCAATGCCGGATCCGGCAACGGCAGTTCAATGCCCATGGAACCCGGATCTTGCCTGGTTTGCCAGTGATTTGTATCTGGATGGCCAACCATTTGAGGCCTGTTCCAGAGTGATTCTAAAACAGCAAACCGCGGCGGCTGCTGAGATGGGGTTTAAATTTAATCTGGGCATCGAAACCGAATTCTTTTTATTTCGTGATACGGCTGACGGTGGCTTTGCGCCGATTAGTGACCGCGACGATCTGGGCAAACCCTGTTACGACCCGTGTACCTTGATGGATAACCTGCATATTCTCGACGAATTGGTCGTATCGATGAACAAGCTCGGCTGGGATGTCTACTCATTCGATCACGAGGATGCCATCGGCCAGTTTGAGACTGACTTCACCTTCACCGAAGCATTACAAATGGCCGATCGCTTTGTCTTTTTCCGGATGATGGCCAATGAGATCGCCCGCAAGCATGGCGCCTTTGCCAGCTTTATGCCCAAACCTTTTGCTGACAGAACCGGCAGTGGTGCTCACTATAATATGTCACTGGCTGATCTGGAAACAGGCAAAAACCTTTTCGATGCTACAAATGATGATCCACACCAGGTCGGTATTTCAAAACTGGCCTATCACTTTACTGCCGGCGTACTCAAACACGCCAGGGCTATCTGTGCAGTCATCGCACCAACCGTGAATAGTTACAAGCGTTTGGTTCGACAGGGGTCGATGTCAGGCTCAACCTGGGCACCCGTATTCTGCTGTTATGGCAGCAACAACCGCACCAATATGATTCGAATTCCCTCTGCTGGTGGCCGTATCGAGTGTCGAGCAGCCGACATCAGCGGTAATCCCTACCTTGGTACCGCTATGATTTTGGCAGCTGGACTGGAGGGTATCCGGGAAAAGCTTGACCCAGGTGCGCCACATCATGAAAACATGTATCAATACAGTGACGCTGAAATCAAGGCGCAGGGCATTGAGTTCCTGCCACAATCACTGGATGAAGCCATTGATGCTTTTGAGGCTGACCCACTCTCTCGCGCTGTTTTTGGCGATCGCATGTTTGACGCTTTTGTCAGTTTCAAACGTGATGAATGGAACAGCTATCACAACACCATTTCTGCTTGGGAAGTCCAGCGTTATCTGAAGATGTTCTAGTCCATAGGCCAGGACAGTAGGGCGTAACCCGCCACACTGTCCCCGTCGGCCCAGCCCCACATCTGTAGGGCAACCCACCACATCTTCCTTGCGCACCATCTAAGTGCTACTCGTGTAAATCACTGACCCAATTACGTGCCAAGCAGCAAAAATTATCAGGCCAAATCCATATAAGCAACTGTTTTTCATGGTTATTATGGGTTGGCACAGCACTTGCTGAGTACCTTTTGCTAGCCGCGTATTGAGGGCATAGCCGAAACAGTTATCCGAATAGAGCGCTAGGGTTCCGATGATCAATGACGGTCATGCTGGTCCAAGAGCACTCAACCTTCTGTGAAGGTCACACGGCGGGACAAAAGCCCGGGAGATTCGATACACAACCTTAAATACTTTTTTAATCGCAACAAAGTGAGGTTCGATCATGAAAAAATTAGCGGCCATCTTACTGGCATTAACACTATCCAGCCCGGCGATGGCAAGAGATGAGTTCAAGGTTGCCTGGTCAATTTATGTCGGCTGGATGCCCTGGGGCTATGCCGCCGATGAGGGCATCATCGACAAATGGGCTGATAAATACGGTATCAAGATCGATGTAGTGCAGATCAATGATTACATCGAGTCCATCAACCAGTATACCTTTGGCGATTTTGATGCCTGCGTTATGACCAATATGGATGCACTAACCATCCCGGCGGCCAGTGGTGTTGACTCCACCGCCTTGGTTGTCGGCAGCTTCTCCAACGGTAATGACGGCCTGATCCTTAAGGGTGCCGACTCACTTGAAGCGATTAAAGGCCAGAGTATCAACATGGTTGAACTGAGCGTAACCCACTATGTTCTGGCACGAGCACTCGAGTCCATTGGGCTCAGTGAACGTGATGTTCGTGTAGTCAACACCTCTGACGCAGATTTAGTGGCCGTTGCTGCCAATCCAAATGTCACTGCGGTGGGCACGTGGAATCCATTGCTTAATGAAATTCTGACGATGCCGGACACCAATCTGGTGTTCCACTCTGGCCAAATACCTGGTGAAGTCATCGACTTACTGGTAGTCAATACTGAAACTATTGAGCAATACCCTGCTTTTGCCAAAGCCTTGACAGGTGCTTGGTACGAAACAATGTCCCGAATGATGGATGGTGCCGATACTGCAGCAGACGCTCGGACAGCACTTGGTATTGCAGCCGGTACAGATCTGGAAGGCTATGAGCAACAGCTCAGCACCACAGAAATGTTCTATCTGCCTGCCGATGCTGTTGAGTTCATTACCAGTGATACACCACTGGAAACCATGCGTCGCGTTGCTGAGTTCTCGTTTGAGCATGGCTTGCTGGGTGATGGTGCGCCAAACGCCGAGTTCATTGGTATTGAAACGCCAGCCGGCATCTACGGTAGCCCAGACAACATCAAGCTGCGTTTCACTGATCGCTTTGCCCGTATGGCTGCAGACGGCGAGCTGTAAACGTTAATTACTATGACTAGCGGCCGGAGCCATTGTTGGCTCCGGCCCAACACACTCGGCAGCCGTTCATGTATAAACCACATTGCAAATTGTGCCTGTCCCTGCATTAGACAGCTAGCGCTGTGAAGTTAAGCAGCGAGACCGGCTCGGGCAATGATTAACGCCAACGATTGAGCACGCATTAGCAAACACGCCCAGCTCACTGAGGTAAAGGGCGGTTATCCATGATAAGGCGGACTGAATTGATGAACGGCTTCGACCAAGGCCTGTACATGCTCGGGGTTAATAGTCGGATGGATACCATGCCCCAGATTAAACACGTGACCACTACCATGACCATAGGCTGCCAAAATTGCTTTTACTTCCTGTCTGATGCGTTCCGGCTGCGCGTATAACACGCATGGATCCATATTGCCTTGTAGAGCCACCCGCTGCCCCACCTGATAGCGCGCAAGGGCGATATCGGTCGTCCAGTCCAAACCTAGTGCATCCGCACCCACGTCAGCCATAGATGACAACCACTGCCCACCACCCTTGGTAAACAAGGTGACTGGCACAATTCTGCCTTCATGCTCACGGGTCAGACCGGCGATGATTTGTTGCATGTAGGCAAGCGAAAAGGTGCGGTAGTTATCGCCACTGAGACTGCCACCCCAGGTATCAAACAACATGATCGCTTGAGCACCCGCCTGAATCTGCGCATTCAGGTAGCTGGTCACGGATCTTGCCAACACGCTTAGCAACTTGTGCATCTGCTCCGGCGCGTCAAACATCATGCCTTTGACCAGAGCAAAGTCCTTGCTGGCACCACCTTCCACCATGTAACAGGCTAAAGTCCATGGACTGCCGCTGAAACCTATTAAGGGGACTTTGCCATCAATCTCTCTACGGGTCATGCGAATGGCATCCATGACATAGCCGAGACTATCTTCCATATCCGGCACTTCCAGATTGTCGACATCACGCGCATTTTCAATACGGCGACTGAATTTAGGTCCCTCACCCGCAACAAAGTGCAAACCGAGCCCCATCGCATCAGGAATCGTCAAGATGTCAGAAAAAATAATCGAGGCGTCAAAGTCGAAACGACGTAAGGGCTGCAATGTCACTTCACAGGCCAGTTCTGGCGTTGTGCACAAGGTCATGAAATCACCGGCCTTGGCTCGAACCTCCCGATATTCAGGCAGGTAGCGTCCGGCCTGACGCATCACCCAGACAGGGGTTTTGTCCACGGGTTGACGTAACAAAGCACGCAAATAACGATCATTCTTCAATTCAGACACAGCCAACACCTTCCCTCGTTTCAACTCAGTAAGATAGTCCTACCACGCACAAAAAAGCCGCTGCTGAATGCAGCGGCTTTTGATAAGCGCTTTGGATTAGACCTCAAGATAGTCAAGAATACCCTCTGCGGCTTGACGGCCTTCCCATACGGCTGTGACCACCAGATCCGAGCCTCGCACCATATCGCCACCAGCAAAGATTTTCGGGTTACTCGTTTGATAGGCAGGCTGACCTTCTGCCGGCGCAACAACGCGACCACCTTCATCGATATTCACACCAAATTCAGCGAACCAAGGTGCTGGGCTCGGGCGAAAACCAAAGGCAATGACCACGGCATCAGCGGCGATGATCTCTTCACTTCCCATTACCGGTTCAGGACGACGACGACCTCGCTCATCAGGCTCACCCAGCGCGGTTGTGACGACTTTGACACCAGTGACTTGGTTATTTTCACCTACAATTTCGATCGGCTGACGGTTCCACAGGAACTGAACACCCTCTTCACGAGCGTTGTTCACTTCACGGCGTGAACCGGGCATGTTTTCTTCATCGCGACGATAGGCACAGGTGACGCTGCTAGCCCCCTGACGAATCGCTGAACGATTACAGTCCATCGCCGTGTCACCACCGCCCAATACAACAACATTCTTGCCTTCCATGCTGATGTAGCCTTCGGTTGGCAGATCCAGCAGGTGTTTGTTATTGGCGACCAGATAAGGCAAAGCTTCATGAACGCCTTGCATGTCCTCACCTGGAAAACCGCCTTTCATGTAGGTGTAGGTGCCCATACCCAAAAAGACCGCATCATACTCATCCAGCAGTTGTTGAAACGGAATGTCCTTGCCAATGTCGGTATTGAGCACAAACTCAACGCCCATGCCTTCCAGTACTTCACGTCGGCGCTTAACCACTTCTTTTTCCAGCTTGAACTCAGGAATACCAAAGGTCAGCAAGCCACCAATTTCTGGGTAGCGGTCATAGACCACCGGTTGAACACCGTTGCGAATCAGAACATCGGCACAACCAAGACCGGCAGGACCGGCGCCAATCACAGCAACGCGCTTGCCTGTGGGCGATACGTGAGATAAGTCGGGACGCCAGCCTTCCGCCAATGCGGTATCAGTGATGTATTTCTCGACAGAGCCAATGGTGACTGCACCAAAACCATCATTAAGCGTGCAAGCCCCCTCACAAAGGCGATCCTGTGGACAAACCCTGCCACAGATTTCAGGTAAGGTATTGGTCTGATGCGCTAATTCAGCAGCCTGGGCAAGGTTACCCTCAGAGACCAGCTTCAACCAATTTGGTATGTAGTTGTGAACCGGGCATTTCCATTCGCAATAGGGGTTGCCACACTCAAGACACCGATCAGCTTGTTCAGCTGATGAAGTTGCGTCAAAACTACCATAAATTTCACCAAAGCCTTTGACTCGCTCTTTGGCTTCAAGCTTTTTGGGGTCAACTCGACCCACATCGAGAAATTGAAAGTTATTTTTTGTCATGTTTCATGTTTCTTGCATTAAGCGGCTTTGGTTGCGGTCTGAATCAGACCGTCCAGTGACGCGGCTTTTGGCTTGACCAGCCAGAACTGACCGAGGCGGTCAGAGAAATTGTCAAGCAACTGATGGCCCCAAGCACTACCAGTCTCACGCACATGATCCTCGATAATGGACTTGAGATGCAGGGCAAGCTCTGACATTTCGTTGCTATCAATGCGCACCAGCTCGACCAATTCCTGGTTGTAGCGATCGGCAAAACTGCCATCCTGGTCAAACACATATGCCAGACCGCCGGTCATGCCCGCACCAAAGTTGAGGCCAGTCTCACCCAGAACCGTGACAACACCACCTGTCATGTATTCACACCCGTGATCACCGACGCCCTCAACAACCGCCATTGCGCCCGAATTACGCACGGCAAAACGCTCACCGGCACGGCCAGCGGCATATAAATGACCCCCGGTTGCGCCGTACAGACAGGTATTACCAATAATGCTGGCGTCTTGTGAAGCAAAGCTGCTTTCGGCTGATGGATAAATAGTCAGCTTGCCATCCGCCATACCTTTACCTACATAGTCGTTGGCATCACCTTCCAGCCTCAACTCCAAGCCACCGGCATTCCAAACGCCAAAGCTTTGGCCTGCTGAGCCTTTCAGGTTGACGCG
>SKGV01000081.1 GCA_007117275.1 Methylophaga sp. | reverse complement strand
TGTTCGGTGGCGGCTATCTGGGTCAAGCCGAATCAATGATCGCACAGCTGTTAGCTGAACTGGGCTGAACTAGGCTGAAATTCTAAGGGTAGATTTTAATGAGCCAAATCAAAGTACTATTCGTCTGCATGGGCAATATTTGTCGTTCGCCCACCGCTGAAGGTGTATTTGTGAATTTGATAAACGATCTGGGTACCGCTGAACGGTTTCATGTCGATTCTGCAGGCACGCATGCCTATCATGTTGGCGAACCACCTGATGCCAGAGCACAACACACGGCACGTCAACGGGGTATCGATTTATCATTCATCCGTGCACGCAAATTCAAACAAAGTGACTTTGAGCAGTTTGACCATATTCTGGCAATGGACAGTGACAATCTGGATATTTTGCTCAGTGCCTGCCCAAGCGAACATCAGCACAAGGTGAAACGGTTTCTGGAGTTTGCCCCGACATGCCAAGAAACCGATGTACCCGACCCCTACTACGGTGGTCAGAATGGATTTGAACATGTCTTCGATTTGGTTAGGGAAGCCTCGGAAGGCTTTCATCAGTCAGTCCTGGGCTAAGCTCAACCAGGCCCCACTCTCAGTCATAGCGCCCACTGTTTCAACAAGGTAAACTAATGGGTTGTTTTTCATTCGATATCGATAATTGGAACGGTTATGCGTTACAGCACTGATGATCTGCGGATCACTGGCATACAAGAAGTCATTCCTCCCGCACAGTTACATGAGGAACTGCCAATCACTGATAAGGCCTCTGAAACCGTGTTCAATGCTCGCCATGAAATCAAGGAGATCCTGCATCATCGCGATGATCGACTGGTCGTGATTGTCGGTCCTTGTTCCATACATGACCCTAAAGCAGCGCGTGAATATGCCAACCGACTCAAACCGGTCATGGAATCGCTCAAGCATGATTTACGCATCATCATGAGAGTGTATTTTGAAAAACCGCGATCTGTGGTGGGCTGGAAAGGTCTGATCAATGACCCTTATCTCGATGGAAGTTTCAAAATCAATGATGGTCTGCACATTGCACGTCGATTGTTGCTGGATCTGGCCGAGATGGGTATTCCTTCAGGCACCGAATATCTGGATTTGATCAGTCCTCAATACATATCAGACCTGATTTCCTGGGGTGCGATTGGTGCCAGAACTACTGAAAGTCAGGCGCATCGAGAGCTGGCTTCTGGTCTGTCATGCCCGGTCGGATTCAAGAACGCAACCGATGGCGGTCTGCAAATCGCTGTTGATGCGTGTCTGTCGGCTTCCAAGCCACACCATTTCATGTCGCTGACCAAGGCGGGACATTCGGCTATCTTTTCAACCAAAGGCAACGATGACTGCCATGTGATTCTCCGTGGTGGCAGGACACCGAATTACGATATGGAGAGCATCAACGAAGCCGCCGAAGTCATTGGACGGAGCGGTCAGTCTGTGCGCATTATGGTTGATTGCAGTCACGCCAACAGCGGCAAAAATCATCTGCAACAGGAAGATGTTTGCCGCGCTGTGGCACGTCAAATCGGTGAGGGTGAAACCCGTATTATCGGGGTTATGCTGGAAAGCCATCTGGTTGCCGGCCGACAAAATGCAGAAGCAGGCAAGCCTCTGGTTTACGGACAAAGCATCACCGATGCCTGCATGGCTTGGGACAACACTCACGTGTTGCTAAACGAACTGGCCTCTACCGTTCGTAGCCGAAGACTCAAAACGAACCTTTGAGTGCCCGCATTGGGATATTTTTCTCTAAGCCTCAGTCCAATCACCTTGGATAAGCGCTTTCAACCTTTGGCAAAAACTTTCAAAGCGCACAGTCACTTACTTAAGCGCCTTTGTTGAGCTATAATTACGCATTAGAGCTTCGGCCGAGGTTACGCCGACCTTTAACCAAAATAAATTCCTGATAAAAACCGTAGGTTATTGAATGACAGACTACGCCCTGATTCTGATCAGCACTATCCTGGTGAACAATATCGTTCTGGTAAAGTTCCTAGGCTTGTGTCCGTTCATGGGTGTTTCTCGCAAACTGGAAACCGCGATGGGCATGGCGCTGGCAACCACGTTTGTGCTGACGCTCTCATCAATTAGCAGCTATCTCATCAATGAATTTCTGTTGAGCCCCCTGGGTATCGAGTTTCTCAGAACCATCAGCTTTATTTTTGTCATCGCCGTGGTGGTTCAATTCACCGAAATGGTGGTCCACAAAACCAGCCCCATGCTTTATCAGGTGTTGGGTATTTTTCTGCCGCTAATCACCACCAACTGTGCCGTGCTTGGTGTGGCTCTGCTGAATGTGCAAGAGCAACATGGCTTCCTTGAATCAGCCATCTATGGGTTTGGTGCCGCCATTGGTTTTTCAATGGTGCTCGTCATCTTTGCGGCAATGCGTGAACGTCTGGCTGCGGCAGATGTTCCGGTACCCTTTCAAGGCGCTGCAATTGGACTGGTAACGGCTGGGCTGATGTCCATGGCATTCATGGGCTTTGCCGGACTGGTCAAGGTGTAAATGATGTTGACCGCTATTCTCGCACTGACTCTGCTTGCGCTCATTTTCGGCCTACTGCTCGGCTATGCGTCAGTGAAATTCAGAGTCGAAGGTGATCCGATTGTCGAGCAAATCGACAAACTGCTGCCTCAAACCCAATGCGGTCAATGCAGCTATGCTGGTTGCCGTCCATATGCCGAAGCGATAGCAGCCGGTGAAGCAGACATCAACCGCTGCCCACCAGGTGGGGAAGCCACCATTCTTGCGCTGGCTGATTTACTGGATGTTGAACCGAAACCACTAGACGAGGAAGTCGGTACAGAAAAACCCAAAATGCTGGCTGTCATTGATGAAGACCGCTGCATTGGTTGCACATTGTGCATTCAGGCGTGTCCTGTTGATGCCATTCTTGGCGCTGCAAAACATATGCACACGGTGATTGCCGATGAATGCACCGGTTGTGAGCTATGTGTGGCACCTTGCCCAGTCGACTGCATTGACATGGTTCGAACCTCACCCAGCCCTACCACCTGGCGCTGGCCGGATCCGGAACATACCACCTTGCAGGAAAAAATTGAGGAAGAGCACGCATGACACAGCAGCAACTGGGGTCGTTCCCGGGCGGTCTGAAGCTGCCCGGCCACAAAAAACGTTCTACGCAAACACCGATTCGCAAAATGCCAATCAGCAAATGTCTGATTCTCCCTCTGCAGCAACATATCGGTGAAGCGGCGGTACCCATCGTTGAAGTGGGTGAAAAAGTCCTGAAAGGGCAGAGAATTGCTCGGGCTGAGGGTCATGTGTCGGTGTGCCTGCATGCCCCTACTTCGGGTGTTATCAAAGCTATCGCCGACCATCAGGTGCCACATCCATCCGGCTTGACCGCCCCCTGTGTGATGATCGAAACCGATGGTGAGGACCGATGGATCGAACGCAAGCCAGTGGCGGATTTCCGCAGTTTGTCCTCACATGAAATTCGTCAACGTGTTCGCGAGGCAGGCATTGTAGGCTTGGGAGGCGCAGGTTTTCCAAGCTTTATCAAACTCAACCCGGGTGTTCAGCATCACGTTGAGACACTGCTGATTAACGGCGCCGAGTGTGAGCCATACATCACCTGCGATGGCATGATTATGCGTGAACGTGCTGCAGGCATCATCGAAGGCATCGAAATCATGATGTTTGCGCTTCAAGCCAAAGAATGCATCATCGCAATTGAAGACAACAAACCCGAGTCAATCTCGGCAATGCGCTTCGCCCTGACAGCCAACAAGACGATGAACGAAATCACTCGCATTGTGATTATTCCTACCAAATACCCAACAGGTGGTGAGAAACAGCTGATCCAGATCGTCACAGGAAAACAAGTGCCTAGTGGGGGCCTGCCGATTGATATCGGTATCGTTTGCCACAACCCCGGGACAGCCTATGCTGTGGGTCGTGCCATCCGATATGGTGAACCATTGATATCACGTATCGTCACCGTCACTGGCACTGATGTCACTCATGCCGGTAATTTTGAAACCCTGTTCGGCACTCCGATTCGTGAATTGCTTGATTTCTGTGAAACCAAGAGACAGCCGGATGAACCATTTATCATGGGTGGTCCCATGATGGGTTACAACCTGTCCGGTGATGATTTACCCATCACCAAAACCAGTAATTGTATTTTGGCTGGTGTTGATGATGTTGCAATCGCCAGTCAGCCACTGCCCTGCATTCGTTGTGGTGAATGTGCAGTTGCCTGTCCGGCAAGCCTCTTGCCGCAACAGATATATTGGTATTCACGGTCAAAAGAATTCGATAAAACCGAAGAATACAATTTATTCGACTGCATTGAATGCGGCTGTTGCGATTATGTCTGTCCGAGCAAAATTCCACTGGTGTCATATTTCCGCTTTGCCAAAACAGAAATTATGAATCAGGAACGTGAGCGTCGAAAATCAGACATCGCCCGTGAACGCCATGAAAACCGTCTGGCACGGCTGGAACGTGAACGCCAAGAAAAAGAAGAACGCCAAAAACAACGCAAAGCAGCACTGGCAGCAAGTAAGGCGGCACAGAAAAAAGCTGAACATACAGAGACAGCGTCGACCAGCCAAACCACCGCTGTCAAAGAGGAAAACTAATCACGATGTCGATATTCCGACTCAGTCCACCTTATCTGGCGGGCGCCAATCACGTCACCTTGCAAATGATGCAGGTAGTGCTAGCCCTTGTCCCTGCCATTGTCGCCATGGTGTATTTTTTCGGCTATGGCGTGCTGGTCAATATTACACTTGCTGTTGCAGTAGCTCTGGCAACAGAAGTCTTGATGCTGAAAATCAGGGAACGCCCGCTCAAACCCTTCCTGAGTGACGGAAGTGCTGTGGTCACCGCGGTATTGTTGGCCCTTGCAATTCCGCCACTTGCGCCATGGTGGTTAACCACTGTGGGGGTGGTATTTGCAATTGTCTTTGCCAAACATCTATACGGCGGGCTGGGCTACAATCCGTTCAACCCGGCAATGGTCGGCTATGTACTGTTATTGCTGTCATTTCCAGTCGAAATGACGACATGGTTACCCGTTGCCAGCATGTCGCAACAACCCGTTGATTTAATCATGGCTGTCACCTACGTGTTCACTGGTAATTTACCGGGTGCACTGTCAATCGATGCCCTGTCGGGTGCGACACCACTTGATGCCATGAAAACCCAAATCAGTCAGCTCAGGACACCCGAAGTCATTATGAACCAGCCACTGTTTGGCATGTTCGGCGGTAAAGGCTGGGAATGGGTGAACTTCTGGTTTCTCATTGGCGGTATTTACCTGATCTATATCCGCGTTATCAGTTGGCATGTGCCTGTTGCCATGATCGGCGCGCTGTTCGTGATCAGTAGTATTTTTCAGCTGATAGCGCCTGATCTCACCGGAACGCCGATGTTCCATCTGTTCAGTGGTGCCACCATGATTGGTGCGTTTTTTATCGCCACTGATCCAGTGTCGGGTTCAACCACACTCAAAGGACGTTTGATCTTCGGTGCTGGCGTTGGCTTACTGACCTTTGTAATTCGGGTTTGGGGTGGCTACCCAGATGGTGTGGCATTTGCAGTCATTTTGATGAACATGCTGGTGCCGTTGATTGACTACTACACCCAGCCGCGTGTTTATGGAGCCAGATAAATGATACGACTGCCCGAAAATCCGGCAATTCGTGTCGGACTGCTGCTGGCGATTTTTGCTATCACGGCCACAGTACTGGTTGCGTTAACGGAAACACAAACGCGTGAACGGATCCATGAAAATCAGCGTCAGGCGACGTTACGTGCTATCGCTGCAGTGGTGCCAGAACAAAGTTTTGACAACGACATTTTGACCGATACACTCACCTTGCCAGCCACCGCAGCACTTGGCACCACAGAAAGCACAACGGTGTATCGTGCTCGACTCGATGAAACACCAGTTGCCGCCGTTTTGAATGTGATTGCCCCCAATGGGTATAGTGGTTCTATCCACATGCTGGTCGGTATTTACTATGACGGCACTGTGTCGGGTGTTCGCGTGATAAGCCATCGAGAAACGCCCGGGCTTGGCGACAAAATTGACGAGCGACGCGATGACTGGATTTTGCAGTTCTCAGGCTTATCTCTGCAAAATCCGCCTGCCCTTCGCTGGAAAGTCAAACGTGATGGCGGCAGTTTTGATCAGTTCACTGGAGCAACAATTACGCCACGAGCGGTGGTGAGTGCAGTTCAACAAGCACTGGTGTACTTTGAAGAACATCGTGACCGCTTGTTTATGATCCCGTCCGTATATGATCAATGAGGAGCCCACTTGATGAGCGTCTATCGACAACTCAGCTACGAAGGTCTTTGGAAAAATAATCCAGCACTGGTGCAATTGTTGGGCTTATGTCCATTACTGGCAGTCACCAATACTATGATTAATGGACTAGGGCTTGGCTTGGCGACTATTTTGACGCTGGTGGCTTCAAATGGCTTGATTTCACTGTTGCGTCATCATATTCCTGATGAGGCGCGCTTGCCGGTGTTCGTCATGGTCATCGCTTCTATCGTAACTATCATCGAACTGTCGATGAGCGCATGGTTTCATGAACTGTATCTTATTCTCGGTATTTTCATTCCGCTGATCGTCACCAACTGCGCGATTATAGGTCGCGCTGAAGCTTATGCATCACGTAATCCGGTCGCGCCTTCACTAGTTGATGGATTTATGATGGGCATTGGCTTTACGGCAGTGCTGGTATTGCTGGGCGGCATGCGTGAACTGGTCGGTCAAGGTACCCTGCTCAGTCAGGCTGATTTGATGTTTGGCGAAGCCGCCCGCGGTTTTCAGATCGTCATTTTTCAAGACTATCCCGGTTTTCTCATGGCCATGTTGCCGCCAGGCGCCTTTATCGGTCTTGGATTGATTGTTGCGCTGAAAAACACCATTGATGC
>SKGV01000137.1 GCA_007117275.1 Methylophaga sp. | reverse complement strand
TCTGCCACCAGCATTTTGATACTGGATTTGGCACTCATCTTATTAAGATCTTTGGCAATGCCCGACAAGGCCTGCGCCACCATGACATAAGCGACTGACAACCAGTGCGGTTCTACCAGCAACATCGACAAGGCAATGACTTGTAGCAATAAACCAAGGTGCATGGTGACATTCAGCCCCAAGCGTGCCGCCAGCCAGCCACCGACAAGATTGGTAACAATGCCAAAAAACTCATACAGCACGAACAGCATTGCCACTTCTAATGGGCTGTAACCAAGCTGATGAAAATAGAGCACCACCAGCATGCGAAGTGCGCCATCTGAAACGGTAAACGTCCAATAGCTGAAGGTGACGACAAGATACTGCCTGACATCACGGCTGAGCTTAGAAATAGACTGCAACATAAAAAAGCCCGGTGAGATTCCGGGCTTTATCATATCGCTTATGCGCTTAAACGCATATACTCAAAAACGAATACTTTTAGCTCATGATGCCTTTGATCATGTAGAAGATACAGGCAGACAGCACCGCTGCTGATGGCACGGTAATGAGCCATGCGGTGACAATTTTCTTGATCATGTCACGCTTCACATACAGCGTTTTTTGTTCTTTTTTCAGCGTTTTCTTGGTTTTTTTGATGAGGCCTTCTTCTTCTTCAATCAAGCGATATAACTCGGTAATGCGCTGGTAGTCCTGCATGACTTTGTTTTCTTTAATCTGCAGACTGCTCAACTCACTTTTCAGTGCATTAAGCTGTTTTTTCTCGTCTTCAAGCTCGGCTTTTTCACGGGCGATTTCAAACTCAACTCGACTCGATGAATCCAGCCACTCACGCAGAAAACCGACCCCGAACACGCCGCCAATCGTGACGTGCGTGGTGCTGATTGGCAGGCCAAGCTGACTGGCAATTATGACCGTTACCGCTGCGGCCATGGCAATAGAGTACGCGCGCATTTGATCTAGCTCGGTAATTTCACCACCCACCGTCCGAATAAGACGCGGCCCATAGAGGGCGAGACCAATGGCAATACCAAATGCGCCAACAGCCATCACCCATAGTGGAATCCCGGCCGTCCCGGTAACGCCACCGGTTTTGACTGCTTCGTTAATCGCAGCCAAAGGACCAATCGCATTGGCCACGTCATTGGCACCATGGGCAAAGCTTAGTAATGCCGCTGCAAAAATCAGCGGGATAGTGAACATCACATTGATGCTCTGCCGATTATTTTCCATCTTCGGTGCACGATCACTAACCCATTTTCTTACCAGTAAATAAATCACCGCACCGAGCACAAGACCTATCAACATGGCGACCATGAAGCTTGGTTTGCCAACAGGTTCAGCATTGACCAAGGGCAAGTAATTCACCAGACCAATCACTTTTGGCCAGATTTGCGACAAACCCTTCATGACTAGATACGTGGTAAAGGCCAAGACCATCATTGCCACATACACAGGCACCCAGCGAATGGCTGCAGTCAACTTATCGTCTTTGAAGATGATGGTTTTTTTGATGGCAAATAAAAACAGCGCCGCAATGACCCCGCCCATTACTGGTGAAATGACCCATGAGCTGGCGATTCGTCCCATCGTCCACCAGTCAACAATTTGAAAACCCGCAGCAGCGATACCTGCACCCATCACCCCGCCAACAATCGCATGCGTAGTCGATACCGGTGCACCAGCCATGGTCGCCAAGTTGAGCCACAGCGCAGCCGCCAATAATGCGGCCATCATGGCCCAGATAAAGCTGTCCGTATCATCGCTAAATGCACGAATGTCGATAATGCCGTTTTTGATGGTTGACACGACTTCACCACCAGCAATAAAGGCGCCTGCGGCCTCGAATATCATGGCGATGACAATCGCTCCGCCCATGGTCAGCGCACGTGAACCTACCGCTGGCC
This sequence comes from Methylophaga sp., assembly GCA_007117275.1. Lineage (GTDB taxonomy): Bacteria > Pseudomonadota > Gammaproteobacteria > Nitrosococcales > Methylophagaceae > Methylophaga. Next base: position 5,185 of record SKGV01000137.1, on the reverse strand, counting down.
CCACATTGTTGGCGACGTCATTGGCACCGATATTCATCGCCATGTAGCCACCAAATACCGCGGCAATGGCAAGGAACATGTTGTTGGGAACACCACCACTGGTGGCGAAGCTATAGATTAGAACCAAAACCAGGAAAAATAGGGCGAAGCCGATACGCGCCATTTCAGTATGGCTTTTCTTAAACGCTTGCTTCTCAAGCTGATGGATGGTTTTTATTTCCACGACAAACCTGTGATGTTGTAAATGTGGGCGCAATTATTACAGCATTGTGACAATTAGACACCCTTAAGACTTCACTGAAACAAACCATAGCCTGTTAACATTGTCCGATTATGACTGCATTTTTAGGCCAAAACCAATAATGAAATTTTTTCTTGTCCTGTTATTGCTGTTGACCAGTTTCAGCGCCGAGGCGCGCCCGGGCTTGCTTGAAAGTCTGGGCATCAACCGTTCCGCAGATATGCCCCTAGAGGTCGATGAGGCTTTCCGGCTACACGCTGAAGCCACCACGGACACCGGCATTCGGATTGGCTGGCAGATTGCAGATGGTAACTATCTATACCGCGACAAAGTTAGTTTTGCGCTGGCCAAAGATTCGCCTTATCAGCTTGAACCATATCAATTGCCTGCGGGCACGCCTAAATACGATGCCTTTTTCGGACACACTGAGGTGTATTTCGATGATGTGTATGTGGTGCTGAACGTCATCGGCGCTGCACAAGGTTCACAGGTGGAATTAGATGTGCGCTTTCAGGGCTGCTCGGAAACCTTTCAGATTTGCTACCCGCCGGCCACCCGCACCGTCAGCCTTGAATTAAGCGGCGATGCGCAAGCGCAGACACAGGCAGGTAGTGTGCTTGGCACTTCAGCGGCATCAGCTTCGACTAGCCCGAGTGGTTCTCAGGAAGCACAGATAGCGGAGCGACTGGCTGACGGCAACCTGCTGAAAATTTTGCTGGGATTCTTTGGCTTGGGCCTGCTGCTGACCTTCACACCTTGCGTGCTGCCTATGATCCCTATTTTGTCGAGCATTATTGTCGGACAGGGTGAGCACATCTCGACTCGCAGAGCCTTTTTGTTATCACTGACTTATGTACTGGCAATGTCGTTGACCTATACCGCTGCTGGTGTCATCAGCGGCATCTTGGGCAGCAATCTCCAATTAATGCTGCAAAACCCCTGGTTGATAGGCAGTTTTACCATTATTTTTGTCTTGCTGGCCATGTCGATGTTTGGCTTTTACGAACTGCAATTACCCTCAGGCATGCAACAGCGCCTTTATAATTTGAGTCAAAAGCAGCGCGGCGGCACCTGGATAGGTGTTGCCATCATGGGGCTATTATCCGGTTTGATTGTCGGGCCATGTCTGGCGCCACCGCTGGCAGGGGCACTGCTGTTTATCAGCCAGCATGCGGATCCGGTGTTGGGTGGTGCAGCACTGTTTGCAATGAGCATGGGCATGGGTGTGCCATTACTTATCATTGGTACTTCGGCAGGCAGTATATTACCCAAAGCCGGCAACTGGATGGTCACGATCAAGGCGGTCTTCGGAGTATTACTGCTGGCGCTGGCGATTTGGATGCTGGAGCGCATCATTCCGGGCTGGTTAACACTGCTGCTTTGGGGTGCTTTGCTGATTATTTCTTCGGTATATCTGGGCGCCCTTGAGACATTGGGTATCAATGCCAGCGGCTGGCAAAAGCTATGGAAAGGGGTGGGCCTGTTGATGCTGATATATGGCAGTTTGCTGTTACTGGGCGCGGCAAGCGGCGGCCAGCATATCTGGCAACCTTTGCATGCGCTGAGCACAGCTGAGCGTGTTAGTTCAACACAATCACCCTCGCTCGAATTTGTCATGGTCGACAGCCTCGATCAACTGGATCGACAATTAGAACTCAGTTCCCAACCGGTGATGCTCGACTTCTACGCTGACTGGTGCACCGACTGCAAAACCATGGAACTCACTACCTTCCGTGATCCACAGGTGGTGAATGCACTTGAGCAATTCACCTTACTGAAAGTGGATTTAACCGACACCACCCCGGCCCATCAGGCGATGTTGCGCGAGCTCCAGGTGTTTGGACCACCGACCTTCATCTTCTACGACTCCCTCGGGGAGGAATTACGGCAATATCGACAAGTCGGTCACATTCGGCCAGGGCAAATGCGTGACCTGTTAGCTGAATTGGCATTACACCTCCATCGATAGACCGATCATCGCCTTTTCGCCGAAAATAGCGACAAAAAGCCGGCTTTTTTGCCAAAAAACTGGACACTTACCAGCGGCTGGTGCAAAATCAGCAGCCACATTCCTATCTACAGGCACGATTGCATAATGGCAAAATTCCTGCTGCTGCATGGTCCAAACCTCAACCTGCTCGGTACACGCGAGCCAGAGGTATATGGTCACACTACGCTGGCAGAAATCAACCATGACCTCGCCGAGCAGGCACTCGCCGCAGGACATCAACTGGAAGCCTTTCAGAGCAATGCTGAACACGAACTGGTCGACAGAATTCATACTGCCCGCGGCAACACTGACTTCATCATTATTAATCCGGCAGCGTTTACTCATAGCAGCGTAGCTCTGCGCGATGCACTGGCTGGTGTTGCTATCCCGTTTATTGAAGTGCATCTCAGCAACGTCCACGCTCGAGAGTCATTTCGTCATCAGTCTTACCTGTCAGATTTAGCTGTCGGTGTCATTTGCGGTCTCGGTCCGATGAGCTATCAATTAGCGCTGCAGGCGGCCATCCAAAGAATCTAACTACCAAAATCATTACCAAAAGGCGCATATCGATGGATATTCGGAAAATTAAAAAACTGATTGATTTGATTCAGGAATCAGACGTCTCGGAAATTGAAATTTCAGAAGGCGAAGAATCTGTTCGCATCAGTCGACACAGCAGTACCCCGGCACAAGCTGTTAGCTATCACATCCCAGCTGCTACTCCCGCTGCTCAGGCTGTTTCATCAGCACCGGCTGGTGTTGAAGCGGCCCCTGTCGCTGCCACCGGCCCCGATTTGAGCAATGCGGTTCGTTCACCCATGGTTGGCACTTTCTATCGCTCATCATCTCCCGAAGCGCCGGCGTTTGTGGAAGTCGGTCAGAAAGTCAGCGTCGGCGACGTGATTTGCATTGTTGAAGCGATGAAGATGTTTAATCAGATTGAAGCCGATCGCAGCGGCACCATCAAGGCGATTCTGGTCGAGAACGGTCAGCCGGTTGAATACGACGAGCCTCTGTTCATCATTGAGTAACCTCTTGCCCTCAGGGCGCAACTGCGGACAGATACAACACCATGATTGATAAAATAGTAATCGCCAACCGGGGTGAAATTGCCCTGCGTATTTTGCGAGCCTGCTGGGAGCTGGGCATCAAGACTGTTGCCGTTCACTCTGATGTGGATCGTGATTTGAAACACGTTTTGCTTGCCGATGAGACCGTTTGTATCGGCCCAGCAAACTCTACCGACAGCTATCTCAACATTCCCGCTCTGATTAGCGCTGCTGAGATCACCGATGCGACAGCCATTCATCCCGGTTACGGATTCCTGTCCGAAAATGCTGATTTCGCTGAACGTGTTGAACAAAGCGGCTTTATTTTCATTGGACCTCGCGCTGATACCATTCGTATGATGGGTGACAAAGTTGAGGCCATCAAAGCGATGAAAGCAGCCGGTGTACCCTGCGTTCCCGGCTCCGATGGCCCGCTTGGTGACGATGATGCCACCAACTTAAGACTGGCACGTGAAATTGGATATCCGATTATTATCAAAGCTGCGGGCGGTGGCGGTGGCCGAGGAATGCGTGAAGTTCACTCTGAAGCGCACCTGCTGAATGCGATTGCCATGACCCGCAGCGAAGCCAAAGCCGCGTTTGGTAACGATATGGTCTACATGGAGAAATTCCTCGAGAACCCGAGACATATCGAGTTTCAGGTGCTTGCTGACCAACATGGCAATGCAATTCATCTTGGTGAGCGCGATTGTTCGATGCAGCGCCGCCACCAGAAAGTTGTCGAAGAAGCACCTGCGCCAGGCATTACTGAAGAACTGCGCCAGCGCATGGGCACCATCTGTGCCGATGCCTGTCGACGTATTGGTTATCGTGGCGCAGGTACCTTTGAGTTCTTATATCAGGATGGTGAGTTCTATTTCATCGAAATGAATACCCGTATTCAGGTCGAGCATCCGGTGACTGAGCGGGTTACTGATACCGATTTGGTGTTGGAACAAATTCGAATCGCAGCGGGTGAGCGCCTGTCACTGACACAGCAAGACGTCAAAATTCGCGGTCATGCCATCGAATGTCGCATCAACGCGGAAGATCCTCGCACCTTCATGCCAAGTCCCGGCATGGTCAAACAGTATCATGCCCCCGGCGGCCCAGGCATTCGTATTGACTCGCATCTGTACAGTGGTTACAAGGTGCCCCCTAATTATGACTCCTTGATTGGCAAAATGATTGCCTATGGCAATACGCGTGAGTCAGCGATTAAACGCATGCAAACTGCGTTGAAAGAGATCGCCATCGAAGGTATCAAGACTAATATCCCACTGCAGCGGGACATTATGGATGACACGCATTTTCAGACAGGTGGCACCAATATTCACTACCTTGAGAAAAAGCTTGGCCTGTAACGGCTCGCTTCGCCATGGCCTGGATTCAAATGATTTTCAGCTGCTCACCTGCTGTTGCCGAGCGACTTTCAGACGTGCTCAGCGAGGCAGGCGCCAGCGCTGTTACCTTTGAGGACAGCGCAGATCAACCCATCTATGAACCGGCACTCGGTGAAACACCCTTGTGGTCCCATACCCGAGTGATCGGTTTGTTTGATGCCGCAGTCGACTGTCAAAGCTTATTAGAAGGCATCGCCACACAGCTTTCACCAGCCACACTGCCAGACTATCGAATCGAAGCAGTTGAAGATAAAGACTGGGAACGTGAGTGGATGGATAATTTTCATCCAATGTGTTTTGGCGAGCGCCTCTGGATTGTACCAAGCTGGTATCAAGCGCCCGATCCTCAGGCACTTAACATCCTGCTAGATCCGGGGCTGGCATTTGGTACAGGCACGCATGCCACAACAGCACTGTGCCTTGAGTGGCTAGATAGCGTTGGTGATTTATGCGGTAAAACAGTCATTGACTATGGCTGTGGCAGTGGCATTTTGGCGATTGC
>SKGV01000039.1 GCA_007117275.1 Methylophaga sp. | reverse complement strand
TCCATGGCAGTGTTGATCCGGCCAATTTGACGGCGCTCGAGACGCTGAATTTCCTGATGCAATTTCAGACTGCGATCCAACGCCGCCTGCATATCACGCCAGAAGCCAGGCTGCTGAGGAGTGCTGACAACCTCACCTTCTCTGAGCAAAGCCACTGGCTTACCGTAGAAATTACCCCATTCGCGTCGCTCGATCTGATAAGCATCCAGCGGATAAGTAAACTCGCCCATACCCAGTTCCAGGTACCAGACAAAGTCACGACCGGTCTGATCTCTATTGCCTTGTTTGACCAGATAACGCGTGACCATCTCCATATCATCAGGCACTTCATTACCGGCATCACGAGCCACTATTGATGGGATGGTTTGTGAGCGGACAATTTCCCCGATCACCACAATCTGTTCACCCTGCTCATTAGTGATTTCAATCTGGGCAATATTGGCCGGCCAAAAATGGCCAAAACCGCGCACTGCTATCAGACCAATCAAACCCACCACCATAATCATGCACATCGCCACCGCACCGCCGTTGAGCCAAATCCAGGGTGAGCCACTTTTCAACCATGCTTTCATTGTCATTGATCCCTTCTGGCTTACAGGTTGCTATAACGGGCGCGCAGCCGTTGACGAATAATTTCTGCAGCGGTGTTAACGATGAAGGTCAAGGCCAACAACACCAGCGCTGCAAGGAACAGAATGCGGAAGTGCGAGCTGCCGACAGCGGTTTCTGGCAACTCCACAGCAATATTGGCCGACAGCGTGCGCATGCCTTCAAAGATATTGAAGTTCACTACAGGGCTGTTACCAGTTGCCATCAGAACAATCATGGTTTCACCTACTGCACGCCCAAAGCCCATCATCACTGCAGAGAAAATACCTGGGCTCGCCGTTGGCAATACCACACCGACCACGGTTTGCCAGCGAGTAGCACCTAGTGCCAAGGAACCATGAGTCAAATGCCGGGGTACGGTGAACACCGCGTCTTCAGCAATTGAGAAAATGGTCGGAATCACCGCAAAGCCCATGGCGATACCGACAATCATCGCGTTACGCTGGTCATAGGTCACGCCCACATCGGTAAACCACTGACGCATGCTGCCATCAAAAAACCAGACTTCGATCCATGGGCTGAGGAAAATACAGAAGATACCGAATGAGAGAATGACTGGCACTAGCAAGGCCGCCTCCCAACCATCGGGCACCCGACTACGGAATGAACCTGGCAACCTTGACCAGAAATAGGCAAACACTAGCATCAACAGTGGCATGAGTATCAAGAAGCTGAAGACAGCCGGCAGGTGATCCTCGGCAAAGGGGGCCAGCCACAAACCGGCCAGAAACCCGAGAATAACCGTCGGCAAGGCTTCCATGATTTCGATGCTGGGTTTGACTACGCCCCGCAATTTAGGTGTCATGAAGTAGGCCGTGTAAATCGCTCCGGCAATCGCCAGCGGCATGGCAAATAACATGGCGTAGAAAGCGGCCTTCAGAGTACCGATAGACAGTGGCACCAAGCTGAATTTGGACTCAAACTCATCCGAAGCTGAAGAGGACTGCCAGATGTATTCTGGGTCGGCACGGCCTTCGTACCAGACCTTGTTCCACATTGCAGCAAATGACAGTTGTGGATGTTGGTTCCATAACCCCGCAACCGATAACTGCTGCTGGTCATCCAGCAACATCAATCGGCCGTTAACCTGAGAGATTGCCGCAGCGACCAGTGGTTGTTCGCTTAACTGATTAAAATACAATGTCCGCGCTGAGGTGCCATAGTGAATGCCCAATTGGCCCTTGGCGTCGACCGCCAGAAAACCTTTACGGGTGTATTCCGGAGCTAGTGCCGTAATCGCTGCGCCGTGTGGTTTAAAGTCTCGAATTCGAGTCAGGTGATTATTATTGGAATCATCACGCACCAAAAACCACTGACTAAGTTCACCCTTTTCTGTACCAACAATCAGTGATACCGTGCCAACCAGGAAGTCCATGGCGGTAATTGCACTGCCCTCGCCGGCATTCACTGAAGCGACAAATCGGGCATTTTCCAATCGTGAAATATCGTAGTAATGGATATAGCCATTTTCATCGGCAATAAATAGACTTCTTAAGGCCTTATCGACCAGCATTTTCACCGGCGCTTCGGGCACTCTGGCAAGTTCGACGGTGTTGCTGTTGACGCTCACTTCGCCAGTCAGCAAGTTGCTGCGACTGGTCAAACTGGTCACCAACAGGCGCTGGTCGTCCGTGATAGCTGCCATAACTGAACCAGCCGAACCGCGAATGACGGTCTCAATGGCCAGATGCTTGATTGCACGCCCCTGATCATCGATTTGAATCGCTGCTTCACCAAAAGGATATTCAATTTTGGGTGTAATCAGACGCTGGTCATCGGGAAAACTAATGTCGAAGGCATGACGGCTGATCAACACCTGACCATTACTGAGCCCTTGAGCGGTGACGCCGCCAATGTATTCAGAGTGCGCGAACGCAGTGGCAACCGCATCTTCCGGAATTGGTAAATCAAATTGCTGACGAATCTGGCCGTTATCTGCCTCAAAAAAAGTGATCTGACCATTATCTGTGTACTGAATACCCAACTCCTGATAACGCTCAAGTAGCAGATGCTGAGTGTTTGAGTCTGTCACCGGTAAGTTGTAAGAGGTTTGCAGGGTGACCGATGCCCCTTTGAAAATAGGCATCACTTCGTAAATCAGATAGACAAAAATCATGGCTAAGGCAAACACCACACCAAAGCCTGCCGCCGTAATGCCCCAGCGTGAGGCGCTGTCTTTTAAATCGCGCCTTTTTCGCAGCTTTTCCCGAGCAGCAGTGTCAGGAAGCAGTGATTTTGGTGCTGCTGAACTGCTCAAGGCGCCAGTTACGGTTTCAGTCATTGTGTTGCCCTGCGTGAGTATCAATCATGAAGTGCCAAGATTACTGACATTATGTGACAACATTATTACAAACATTAAGCGTCTGATTTTGTTGTTTATTGGTGGCCAAAGGTGGGCTAAAAAAAAGAGGCCCGAAGGCCTCTTTATTGTGTTGCACAGGTTTGGAAGATTATTCCAGACCCAGATCCTTACGGATTTTGCTAGTCAGCGATTCTGGAAGCGGCACATAACCATCACGGACGACTACTTCCTGACCTTCTTTGGACAGTACCAGTCTGACAAACTCAGCTGTTTGTGGGTCCAAATCCTGGTTAGGGTGTTTGTTGATGTAAACGTACAAGTAGCGTGCCAATGGGTAGGCACCTGAAGCAGCATTTTCAGCAGTTGCTTCTGCGAATGGTGCACCGTGTTCAGCAGCCAAAGGCACGACACGAACACCTGATGTACGATAGCCGATGCCTGAGTAACCAATACCGTTGATAGACTCAGTCACACCTTGAACCACAGATGAAGAACCTGGCTGCTCGTTGATGCTTGATTTAAAGTCACCGCCACACAGTGCGATGTCTTTAAAGAAGCCATAGGTGCCAGAGACTGCATTACGGCTGTAAAGGGCAAAGTCACGATTTTCCCAAGCACCTGACAAACCCACTTGACCCCAACGGTTCACGTCAGCTTCAGCACCACAACGACGAGTGGCTGAAAAAATCGCATCCACTTGTGGCAGGCTCAAACCTTCGATCGGGTTGTCCTTGTTAACATAAACCGCGACCATGTCGATAGCGACAGGCACTTCATAGGGTGCATACCCGTATCTTTCTTCAAACGACTGAATTTCAGACTGGCGCATGCCACGGCTCATTGGAGCCAGCGTGGCTGTACCCTCAGTCAGCGCAGGAGGCGCAGTTGAAGAACCGGCACCTTGCACCTGAATGTTCACGTTTGGATAGAATTTGTTGAACTCTTCTGCCCAGAGTGTCATCAGATTGTTCAGTGTGTCAGAACCAATACTGGACAAGTTACCTGAAACACCTGAAGTCGGTGAGTAGGCAGGTAGGTTTGGGTCAACATCAGCGAAAGTAGCAGACGACAGTGCCAGTGAGACAGCGGCGCCAATAACTGCGAGTTTTTTCTTGAACATGAGTGTTCAGCTCCTGAGTTTAGATAAAGATGTAGCAACGGGTGAGGTTGCCAACATGGACAGTATCGTGGCTATCTATGACAAGGTGATGAAAGAAAGATGACAATTATGTTACAAGGCTTACGCAATCTGCCTATTCAGCAAATGTGCATGGTTTAATACTACACACTAAGACCATCAGTCGAACCATCGACGAAAAGATCGGCGCTAGGGTTCAGACATCAATTTTGTCGACCAGTTTTTTCAAAGGAAAATGGCAGCAGAATTTGGCGCCCTCTCCAGGTGCACTGTCAATGGTCAGCTCAGCCTCATGACGCTGCATGACATGCTTGACGATCGCCAGACCTAGACCCGTGCCACCGGCGTTACTGGCTCGACCTTTATCGACGCGATAAAACCGCTCGGTGAGCCGGCTCAGATGTCTGGCCTCAATACCCTCACCTTGATCAACAACGCAGATCATTGCCCCAAAATTATCGCTGTGCCAGCTGACCGTGATTGGACAATTAACCGGGGTGTACTTAACGGCATTGAATACCAGATTGGAAATGGCACTTCTCAGCTCATCCACATCAGCCATCAGCCATTTTTCCGAATCCAAGTCCAGGCTGATGGGCTGTTGGCGGTAATGCTCAAGGTGCATGGCATCATCCACGATGACTTTGAGTAATTGGCCAACATTTGTGGGGGTATGCATCAGTGGCTTTTCACCGTTTTCCAGCGAGGACAATATCAAGAGATCCTTAATCATCAGATGCATACGCTGGCTTTGTTGTTGCATGACTGGCAAGGCCTGCTGCCAGTGTTCTGCTGGCGAACCAGGCTCAAGACTCTCAAGGTAGCCTTTGAGTACTGTCAACGGCGTGCGCAGCTCGTGCGAGACATTGGCGATAAAATCGCGACGCATCTGCTGTAGCTTCACGGTCTGGGTAATATCTCTGGCAATCAATAAACGGCCATTACCCATGTAGCTGACCAGTTTGATTTCCAGTTGGCGCGAGGGGCTGAGTGGTGAAGCCAGGGTGATCGCATTACCCTCTGCCTCTGGGCTTTCCATCAGTTTGACTAGCTGAGGATCCCGAATCAGATTTATGACCCGCACACCACTATCACGGGGCCATCGAATGCCCAGCAACTGGATGGCAGAAAAGTTGGCCCAATCCACCTGGCCATGTTGACCAATGATCACAATGGCGTCGGGCAAGGCCGCTGTTGCCGACTGGAATCGCTTAAGATAGCTGGTGACTTTCTTTTTGCGATTGCTGTTTTGCTGGCGCATTTTATCGATGTGACGGCATACATCATCGACCACACCTTCAGCACTTGGACATGCGACTCTCTTCGGATGCTGCAACCATCGCCACAACTGATACCACTTGCGTTGCAACCAGATGGCGTAGCCAAGTGCAGCGACGAGCATAAATGTTATCATTTGCCCTACGATCAGTCCGAGAAAGCCTGCCAGACTGATTAATGCCAATAGACGCCAATTATCCCAAGGCATTCAGATCAGGCCGTCACTCAGCCGAAAAACGATAACCGACACCACGAACTGTCTGTATCAAATGATCTTGACCATGCGGCTCAAGCGCCTTACGCAGTCTGCGGATATGCACATCAACCGTCCGCTCCTCGATGTAGACCGTATCGCCCCAGACAAAATCAAGCAACTGAGAACGGTTGTAGGCCCGCTCCGGATTTTTCATAAAAAAGTGTAATAAACGGAACTCGGTTGGCCCAAGGTCAATACGCTGTTCACCCACATTCACTCGGTGGCTTTTAGTATCCAGCACTAACTCGGCACAGCTGAGTTTTTGACTGTCATCGCTGTTCAGTGGCTGGCAGCGACGCAACAAAGCGCGAATCCGTGCAACCAACTCCACCGGTGCAAAAGGTTTGTTCATATAATCATCAGCGCCGACACTCAAACCTTTGACCATGTCTTCGCTGTCCCCCTTGGCGGTCAGCATAATCACTGGAATTGATGCCAGAAACTCATTGGCACGCAGGCGCTGGATAAATTCAATACCGCTAATGCCCGGTAACATCCAGTCAAGCAGAATCAAATCTGGCTGTTGTTGCTTCAGCCATTCCAAGCCCTTTTCACCATCAGAGACCGATTCGCAAACAAATCCCGATTGTCGCAGTGTGAAATTGAGCATATCTCGAATTGCAGCATCATCCTCGACAGCCAGAATGGTAGTGGTCATTGCGTGTTCCTGTGCATAATTTTTCGCCTACTAGCATATTCGCTGAATATGACAGATTTGTTAAGCCCCATTTCGAGGTAATTTCAATGAAATCAGACTGGCCGCTGCGATCATCAGCGCCGATATCAACAAACACGCAGCCAAACCCGCCCACATGTACACCCAGCCGGATAGCAGTGTCCCAAGCAAGCGACCAGCGGCATTGGCCATGTAATAAAAGCCTACGTCCAGCGATACACCGGAAGCATCGGCATAGGCAACAATTAGATAAGAGTGCACTGCCGAGTTAATGGCAAACACGACACCATACACCAGCAAGCCTGCGGTCAGCGCCGCCAGCAACATCCAGTCAAAATACACAGCTGCTGCGATCAGCATTGGTAAAAGCATCAACGGTAGTGACCAGCTCCACACCGTATAGCCATCTGGCGCATGCGTGTTTGAGTAGCCAGTGAGCTTGGGGGCTGACGCCTGAACAACACCATAACCGACCACCCAAAGCGCCAACAGTGCCCCAATATAGATAGCTGGCCATTGCAGTTGTGCGTGCAAAAACACAGGCAAAGCCACTACAAACCAGATATCCCGGGAGCCAAACAGAAAGAATCGGGCGACTGATAAACGATTGACTGCCGGACTTTTGGAGAAAACATCGCGAAATTTTGGCTTGAAACTCGCCTTGCCGAGCTGACGATCCAGCAGGTAGACACTAAGCAACAACACCACAAACAAAACCACTGTCATGGTGACTATGGCGCCCCTGAAACCCAGCCAAGTAAGTAACACAGCTCCGACAAAAAAACCGAGCCCTTTCAGCGCATTTTTCGAGCCGGTCAGCAGCGCAATCCATTGATACAAGGTCGACTGTTG
>SKGV01000037.1 GCA_007117275.1 Methylophaga sp. | reverse complement strand
TCGCCATGCACTGCGGCAAACGGCAGTTTATCGTTTTGTACGGTATAGACCTTGCCATTGAGTTTTTGGGGTGTGAAGTAGAAGCTTCCCGCCACTGGCAGACAGGAAAACTCCAGACCGTAGCCCATTTTTTGTGCCAGCAACAGGCTGTGGCCGCCAGCAGAGACCACCACAGTTTTTGCTTTGATCACGTGATCTGCGGTGATGATGCTGAAGATGCCGTCCTGTTCGACAATATCTTCGACTTGGGCAGCAAAGTGCTGATGGATGTGTGTGTCTGAGTGCTTGCTGGCCTCTCTGAGAAAGGCATTGGCCAGTGCTTGATAATCGACCGCGCTGTATTCATCCAGCACCGCCAACGCCACGCATGGCTCTGGGCGCAGTTGACCGTTAATCATCACAACATTCGGTTCGATGTCGGCGATTTGGTCTTTTTCAAGCAGTTGCATGCCGCTAAACACCTCACGAAAGTTCTCAAAGCGCTGCCGTAATTGCTGGCATTCCTTTTCGCCGACCCCGATAACCATTTTCGGAAACTTGAAAATAATCTGGTCACGATCCGGCTGCAAGCAGGCAAAATTGACCAACATCTGAGCCGCCGCCTTAACTTTGCTGGCTTTATCGAGTGTGTAATTGGTTTCGATGTCGCCGCAGTGAATGGTTTGGCTGTTGTTGCGCGCGTGTGAGTTTACTTTTGCGACCGAATCATATTTTTCGATCAATGCGATATCGCTGATGTCCGTGTACTCGGCCAGCATGTAGAGCAATGCGCTACCACACACCCCACCGCCAATCACGGCAACCTGATGAATCTGTTGTGTCATGAAAAACTCCGGAAAAATGTGTGTTGATTCTAGCAAATCGACGTCAATTTCGTCGGCATTGATCGCGATAAGGCTTGCTTGGGTTTAGCCACACCATTGGCTATGGCTGCGTGCTTATCCAGTGAGTAATGTTATCCGCTGACGAAGTTGGCACAACAGTCTATGCGGACAAGCACGTGTTAAAGCGCTTGCAAGCCTCGCAGTATATCCGCTTTTATATCTTCAACCGACTCAAGACCTACAGATAGTCGCACCAGTCCCGGTGTGATGCCGGCTTCGAGCTTGGCTTGCGCCGATAAACGACCGTGTGTAGTGGTAGCTGGATGGGTAATGGTCGTTTTGCTATCACCCAGATTTGCGGTGATAGACAACATTTGTGTGGCATTAATGAGTGACCATGCCGCCGACTGCCCGCCTTTAAGCTCAAAGGCGATAATGCCACCAAATGCGGATTGCTGTTGTACCGCTAATTGATGGCCTGGATGATCCGGCAAGCCGGCGTAATAGACCTTAGCTACCTGTGGCTGTTCGGTTAGCCAGTGTGCCAGCGTCATTGCCGAGTTTGAATGGGCATTCATACGCAGTTCGAGTGTCTCCAGCCCTTTTAAGAAGACCCAGGCATTAAAGGCACTCATCGTCGGGCCGGCGGTGCGCAAAAATCCATAGACATCTTCGCCGACGCGTTCAGCATCCCCAACAACAGCGCCCCCGACACACCGCCCCTGACCATCAATAAATTTGGTGGCTGAGTGAATGATAATATCCGCGCCCAGCGCCAGCGGCTGTTGTAATGCCGGGGTGCAAAAACAGTTGTCCACGATTAACAGACAACCATGATGTTTTGCCAAAGCCGACAAGGCACGAATATCAGCGATTTCATTGAGTGGATTGGACGGGGTTTCCAGAAACAAGGCTTTGGTTTCTGGTTTGATGGCGGCTTGCCAGGCAGCTAAATCTGTCTGCGGCACATAATCAGTTTGCAAGCCGAACTTGGCGAGGTATTTGTCAAACAGCACCCGTGTCGTGCCAAAAATACTGCGTGACGAGACGATATGATCACCAGCAGACAACACGCCCATGAACGTTGACAGGATCGCTGACATACCTGAAGAGGTGCCGACAGCACATTGCCCACCCTCGAGGGCAGCCAGACGCTCTTCAAAGGTACGCACCGTTGGATTGGTAAATCGTGAATAAACATTGCCCGAATCTTCGCCGGCAAATCGTGCCGCCGCCTGTTCGGCACTGTCAAAAACGTAGCTTGAGGTCAGAAACATTGGCTCTGAGTGTTCGTTTTCATGCGTTCGAGACTGACCTGCTCTGACGGCTCGTGTGGCGAAGCCACTGTCCTGAAATTTATTACTCATTGTCTGTGTGTTGCCCTGGAAAATAACTAATTAACACGTGTGTCATGCGCTGATGCAACTGCATATTCGGCTCATTATAGGGTATCGCGCCAGAATATCGACATCAGAATATTACCGTTGCAACAAGCATGCATACAGAGTTTATCGAGTGTGTAACGCAATGCCGAGGTTGATTGGTGAGTTGATAGTCGATGCTGTGCGATAAAACAGCGGGGCATATCGTGACTGGATTGCGCGAAAAACAGCGCGAGCCCAACCCAGCGGATCGAGCTCGCTGACTGTGATGTTGACTAGGGCTGATAGTGAACGGTGAACATAACTATGCGACCTAAGCTATTGTAGTTTGCGACACGCTCAAAGTCGTTGTCAAACACATTATGCGCCGTCAGTCTGGCGGTCCACTCCGGAGTCATTTGGTAGGCTAAGCGCAGATCCACCACGCCATAGCCACCAAGCTTCGAGTCATTCGCTGCATCATCATAACGCTGCCCCCTAAGCTGCCAACTGGCACCCGTCGACCAGGCATTAAAGCGGCGATCGACATTCAGGTTTAGATGCTGCCTGGCACGCCTTGGCAGCCAGTTACCGGTTTGCCGATCTTCTGGCTTGAGCAATGATGCATTCAGATTCCAGTGCCACTGATCCAGTTGGCCGTGAACATCAAATTCAATGCCGCGAATTCTGGCTTTACTGACATTTTCAGGAATGGTTTCAAAGACGATCAAGTCGCGGATTGTCGTTTCATAGACATCTACAGACCAGCGTGCGAGCGCCTGATTACCTCTTAGACCCACAGCGATACTTCTTGACTTTTCGGGGTTCAAATTCGGGTTTGCAAAGCCAGGGAAATACAAGTCATTAAAGCTTGGCGCTTTGAAGGCTGTGCCATAGCTGCTGACAAATTGCAGCGACTCTGTGAGTTGATAACCCCACTCAGCCGTACCGGTGGTATGTTCGCCAAAGGCTTCATTGTCATCATGGCGCAGACTTAACATCCAACCATGCCGCTGATGCGTGCCCTGCCAGGAGACAAATAGCGCCTTGTTGTCACGGCTTTGTTCATCATAATCCGTCGAACCGGTGACCTTATCGTGAGCATAGTCAGCGCCGACATTGAGCGTTTGCGTATCTGCCACTGCAAAGGTGTTCATCAGGCTCATTTGACGGTGACGGGTATTCAGCGCTCGTGCAGCGGCACGATTTTCAAATGTTTCTGAGCGATCGCGTGACTCTGCGATGTCAACATTCACCGACCATCGACTGCTGATAGCATAGGCGCTATTTGCGCCGATAACCTGCTGAATGTTTTGATTAAATGGATTGGCATCAGGCGAAAATTGATCGTCATAGTAATTACGCGCTTCTGCTCTAAGCAAGCGCACACCCGCTTGCCATTGTTCACTGAATTGGTGACTCAGATTGGCTGAGACGCTGTTGTTTCGATAGCCATCCCTGTCGGAATCCGCTATTTTTAGCGCATCAATACCTCGGCTTTCGAGTGTACTCACCCCGAGGTTAAAACGCGTTGCGCCATGCTGACCATTCACTCCTACGCTCGCCTTGCGGGTGTCGTGGCTACCATAGCCGAGTTCTGCATAGGGTTTGATTTCACCACTCCCTTGGCGGGTAATGATGTTGATGACCCCGCCGATGGCCTCAGCACCGTAGAGACCAGAGCGCGGCCCACGAATAATCTCGATGCGGTCTATTTGACTGACAGGAAAGTCCTGAATGGCGGCGGCGCCGGTGCTGGCTGAATACCACTTGACCCCATCCACCAAAATCAGCACATGCCCAGAATTGGTGCCGCGCATAAAAATACTGCTTTGTTGACCCAAGCCACCCGAGCTTGTGACATCCACCCCCGGTGCACGACTTAATAATGTCGGCAAGTCATTGAGTTGCCACTGGTCTATTTGATCACGACTAATGATTGAAAATGGCGCTAACACCTCGCCGGCGGGCATTCTGTTAGCGGTGACGGTAATGGTGTCAAGGCTATCGGCCTTGACTGGAGATACTACACTGGCAACAACGCCCACAAACAGGCTTGCGCGCAGCGTAACGCTGGTGCAATTGTTCATACGAAAAGTCCTCTGGATACGCTCACCCGCGATCCGGTTGATTGGAAACTCTGATAGCTATCAGAGACGACTCCAGGCCGGTATCCGGACTCATGTTGCGGTGTTTCCACCAGACTGACGCCTTCCCACACATTGTGCAGTGGCTATGTGCCAGTTTTATCAACATTTACCGTTGCGGGGGCAGTGTTGGATTTGCACCAACTTCCCGTTTAACAATGATTCTCATCATGCACCTGAAGAGCGAGGCATGTTAGGGGGAGCTAGTTGCGGTGTCAAATTTATGTGAAGAAACTCCCAGCCGCATTGATAAACCGCGCCGACTTTTCTGCGTTTATGATCCGATGTTGGCAACGCACAGACAGTGTCAAAACTGTCGGTTAATGGTCTGGATTTTGCAGTGTCATAAAATGGTAAAGTTACTCACAATTTCTGTGGATAACTCTGTGATTAAGGTTGGGTTTAGTCACTAAGTGCTTAATCTTTATAGCGGAGTTGTCGATTGCTCAAAAAATGAACAATCAAATAATTATGATATTTTTCAATGGGTTATGGAGAGTCAATCGCATAAACATGCGTTTGACGGCTCACTTTGTGAGCATGTGAAAATTTTGTAAAGCAGGTGAATAACTTAAGCACATCAGCTTAAGCTTATGGATAAGGAAATAAGCAATCCAGCCTGTGAGTAGATACTCTCAGGCAAGATTGGTTAGCCTTAAGCAGACGCTGTTTCTGTGTGAATATCCAGCAACAAATCACCGTCTTTGAGCGTGACATTGACATGGCCACCTTCGCTCAACCGGCCAAACAGTAACTCATCAGCCAAGGGTCGCTTGATTCGTTCTTGAACCAGGCGTGCCATAGGTCTTGCCCCCATTTGCACGTCATAGCCGTGCTCCGCTAACCATTCCCGCGCGGCATTGTCGATTTCGATGGTGACATGTTTATCTTGAAGTAACATTTCCAGTTCAAGCACCGCCTTGTCGGCAACGCGTAAAATGGCGTCTCGACTGAGTGGTTTGAACTGAATGATGCCATCTAGTCGGTTACGAAACTCTGGCGTGAAGGTTCGTTTTAAGGCTTCCATACCATCGCTTTGATTGCGTTCGCTGGTAAAGCCGATTGAGGCTTTATCCATGTCGTAGGCGCCGGCATTGCTGGTCATCACTAACACAATATGCCGAAAATCGGCTTTGCGACCGTTGTTGTCTGTGAGCGTACCGTGATCCATGACCTGAAGTAACAAATTGAATACGTCGGGGTGGGCTTTTTCAATTTCATCAAGCAGCAACACCGCATGCGGCTGTTTGATAACGGCATCAGTCAACAAGCCGCCCTGATCATAACCAACATAGCCTGGTGGTGCGCCTATCAACCTTGAAACTGTATGCGGCTCCATGTATTCGGACATATCAAAGCGAATCAGCTCAACGCCGAGAATATGTGATAACTGTCGCGTCACTTCGGTTTTACCAACACCTGTGGGGCCGGCAAACAGGAAGGCACCGGTGGGTTTTTCCGGATGTCCCAAGCCGGAGCGGGCCATTTTAATCGCTGAAGTCAAGGCGGCAATGGCTTCATCCTGGCCAAAAATGACATGCTTTAGGTTTTGCTCGAGCTTGCGCAGATTATCCTTGTCGGCCTTATTGACTGTTTTTTCAGGGATGCGGGCGATTTTTGCGACGATTGCCTGTACATCATTAACCCCAATCATTTTCTTACGGCGCGATTTAGGCAAAATTCGCTGCGCTGCGCCAACTTCGTCGAGTACATCAATGGCTTTATCAGGCAGGTAACGGTCATTGATATGACGTGCAGCCAATTCGGCGGCTTGTTCAATCGCCGCATTGGAATAACGTACGTTGTGATGCTGTTCAAGTCCAGATTTGAGGCCTTTGAGAATTTCGATGGTCTCGGCAACCGTCGGTTCTGGCACATCTATCTTTTGAAAACGTCTTGCCAAGGCACGGTCATGTTCAAAAATGCCTCGATATTCCTGATAGGTGGTTGAGCCGATACATTTCAGCTCACCGCTGGCCAACAAAGGTTTTAGCAGGTTGGCAGCATCCATCGCACTGTTGCCAGCACTTCCGGCACCTATCAATGTGTGAATTTCATCAATAAACAGGATAGATTCGGGTTGTTGTTTGATTTCTTTGAGCAAGGCTTTGAGGCGTTTTTCAAAATCACCACGATATTTAGTACCGGCAACTAATGCACCCATGTCCAGTGAATAGACAACTGCATTTTCGAGCACTTCAGGCACATCACCGGACACAATACGCTTGGCCAGTCCCTCGGCCAGCGCTGTTTTGCCAACACCAGCTTCACCGACAAACAAAGGGTTATTTTTTCTACGGCGGCACAGCACTTGTAAGGTACGCTCTATTTCCAGATCACGGCCAATCAATGGATCAATACGTCCCAGCTTTGCTTGAGCATTTAGATTGCTGGCAAATTGGGCCAAGGCGCTTTTACGCTCAGTGCCCTCTTCGTCGGTTTCAACTTTTTCGTGTTTGTTTTCATCCACCACACTTTGAGTGCTGCCGTGGCTGATGGCGTTGACCACATCCAGTCGGGTGACATCCTGCTTTTGCAGTAAAAAAACCGCTTGTGATTGCTGTTCGGAGAAAATGGATACCAGCACATTGGCGCCGGTCACTTCAGTGCCGCCAGACGATTGCACATGCATGACTGCGCGCTGGAGGATACGCTGAAAAGCAAGCGTTGGTTGTGTTTCACGCTCGGCGTCTTCGGCCAGTGTTGGCAGGTTATCCGCCAGAAAATCGGTCAGATCCTGCTTTAATGCGGCAATATCGACTTCACAGGCGTTGAGTACCGCCAGTGCTTGTGCGTTTTCCAGTAGCGCTAGCAGCAAGTGTTCAACAGTCAGAAATTCGTGTGCCCGCTGACGTGCATAGTTAAATGCCTGACTGAGGGTGTGTTCGAGTTCTTTACTTAACATAGCGGTTCCTGCCTGTGTGTTTGCAGCGCATCCGTTACTCTTGCTCCATGGTGCATTGCAGTGGGTGCCCATGATGCTGGGCATAGCTGTTCACCTGTTCCACTTTGGCTTCGGCGATTTC
>SKGV01000154.1 GCA_007117275.1 Methylophaga sp. | reverse complement strand
TATTGGGGGCCAACGCGGGCAATATGATTTGTGTGGTGAATGTTGTCGCAGCTGCCGCGGTGGTGAATTTATCAGGACGTGAGGGCGAGATCATCCGACTGACCTTGCTGCCGATGGTATATTACGTGCTTATGACCGGTTTTGTTGCAACCGTACTTTTTTCCTGAACAGCTTGGACATCATGAAAAACTCCATCAGTATTCTTGGCAGTGGCTGGCTTGGTTTGCCACTCATCGACATGTTCGTCAAACAGGGTTATGCGGTCAAAGCCTCCACCAGAAAAACCGACAAACTGCCTATACTCAGTGAACACGGCGCCACTGGCTATATTGTTGACACGCAAGCGACGATCCCAAAAAACTTCCTCGACAGTGAACTACTCATCATCAATATCACTGGCAAGGACCTTGATGCTTATCAAAATCTGGCAGCGTGCATTGCCAGCTCGCCCGTTGAAAAAGTACTGATGGTCAGTTCAACATCTGTGTATCTCAACGTCAATCGTCCGGTCACTGAAGATGAAGCCGCAGAAAACCCAGACAGCGTGTTGTGGCAGATTGAACAGCGACTAAAGACACACGAAGGATTCACTACAACGATTGTGCGTTTTTCCGGGCTGATTGGTGGCCGCCGACATCCCGGACGGTTTTTCAGTCAGGGCAAGCAGATTCGCCAACCGCTTGCACCGGTCAATCTGATTCATCTGGATGATTGTCTGGGCATTATCGATGCCATTATTGCGCAGCAATCATGGGGCGAAGTCTATAACGGCTGCGCAGATTTTCATCCCAGCAAACGCGAGTTTTATGGCTACTGGGCCGCCCAACTAGGTTTGCCAGAACCCCAAAGCCTAGACGACGACACACCGCAAGACTGGAAAATTGTCAGCAATCAAAAAGTGCAACAACGCTTGGCCTACACCTTTAAGTACTCGGATTTATATCGGCTGAGCTTTGATGACTGAATTGGCCTGCCCCTGTCTCAGCGGTGAACAGTATCCACAGTGTTGCCAACCCTTACACGATGGCTTACCTTCACAAACTGCCGAAGGTCTGATGCGTTCACGCTATAGTGCCTTCGTGTTGGGCAAGATTGATTACCTGCTAGACACCTTGGCACCCGAGCAGCGGCAACAGATACATCGCGAGCAACTGCAAGAGACCATTACGCAGACACATTGGCTTGGACTGCAAGTGCTGGATTCAAGCCTCGATGCTAATGATGAAGCAACGGTTGAGTTTGTGGCCTGGTATCAAGACACACCGATGGGACAACTGCACGAACGATCCCGCTTTTGCAAGATTGAGCAGCGTTGGTTTTACCTCGATGGTGTGATGCTTAAACCCATCAAACCTGAGCGCAATAGCCCGTGTTTTTGCGGCAGTGGCCAAAAATTCAAACGCTGTCACGGACGCTGACAGCGCTTATTCGCCAAGATAGCGTTTACGTTTGGCAGGCTTGAGCTTGTGTAAATCGACTAGCACCAGGCCATCAATGCAGTGACCAAAGTCGGCATCGACATTAAAATCGATAAATCGCGTGCCATACGGCTCGCAAACTTCGGCATATTGCTTGTAGAGCGTCGGCACTGTGACATTCATATGTGCCAATTGCTCGCGCAGTTCAGTAAAGTCTGCGTTGGCATCAGTGTGCACTAATGTCTGATCCACCAGCTCTGCCAGATTCGCGTCCATAACATAAGGCGTTCTTGCTTTGGCAAGACCATGCTTGTCGGCATAGTGTCGCTGATAAAAGCTCACAATCAGGGCTTTGGCAAAGTCGGGGTAACTATTGCTAAGACTCACAGGACCGAACAAATAGCGTATGTGCGGATAACGTTTCAGGTAGGCACCAATACCATACCAAAGATAATCCAGGCTGCGCTTGCCCCAGTACTTTGGGCTGACAAAGCTGCGACCAAGCTCAATCCCCTGGGCAAAATAAGGCGCCATGCGCTTGGCATCAAACTCAAATAACTGCTGTGTGTAAATCTTGCCCTGAGCGTGGTTCAAAATGTTATCGACATCGGCCAGTCGATATGCACCAGCAATTTCCAGCTCTTGCTCATCCCAGAGAATCAAGTGTCGGTAAATAGAGTCAAACTCGTCAAGATCGCGCTTTTTACCGGTGCCCTCTCCGACTTGACGGAAAGTCATTTCCCGAAGCCGGCCAATCTCATGCATCACTGCGGAATCCGGCCGATAATCAAACAGGTAGATTTTTTTGTTATCGGCGGTTTCACCCAGTAACTCAGCGTGTTGAAGCTCTTTTCGGATGGCTCTTGGCGCCTGTGGATGGGCAATGGTTTGTTCCGTGGCAAACAGCGGTTTTTTGCCTTTTGCCAGTCGATACAGATGACGACGCAGTAATTTAGCCTGTTCCGTTTTAAGCAACGGCAGCTGTTGAATGTGCTGAAATGGAATCGGTGCGAAAACCCGCATATTGATGGTTTTTTCATGCTGATTGAACATTTCATGGGCTAACAGCATTCCACCCAAGGGCTTGTAGACCATTGATGCGCCATAAAACAATGAAGAGTTTCTAGCACCGATATACACCGGCAAGATAGGTGCGTTGGTTTTACGGGCAAAATTCAAAAAACCGCTGTTCCAGCGGCCATCACGCACGCCATTGGGCCGTATCCGAGAGACTTCACCGGCTGGAAACACAATAACTGCCTGCTCAGCATTCAAGGCATCGATGATTCCGGCGATACTGCTCCTGCGGGTCGATTTGGACAGGTTATCCACGGGCAGGAACAATGATTGCAAGGCATCAAACTGCATTAACATGTCGTTGGCAACAATTCGCACATCACGGCGCACTTCGCTCACCAGCTTAAGTAACGCCAAGCCGTCCAATGCGCCAAGGGGATGATTGGCCACAATCACCACCCGACCTGTGGCAGGAATATTGTCTCGCTCACGGTGAGACACTCGATAGCTGAAGTTGAAGTAATCGAGCACTTGCTCAAGAAAATCAAAACCTTTGAGATTTTGATACTGCAACAGGAACTGATTGACCTCGGGTTCGTGGGTCAATATACGCAAAAAGCCCAAAGTGGGCTTTTTTATCCAAGGTTTTTGCTGTGCAAATCTGGGGAATTTTTGTTGAACGGCTTGTTCAATGTTGAGCATATGCTGTCAGTCTCGTCTGTCGCCTGATGCGGGATGATACTGACTGTAAATGACAGATTGATGATGCTTTTGTGACGCTTGTGTGACGCTGTGATCAGGCTGCTTGTACCGGAATGGCATGACGCATGCCGGTAATGGTGTTGGTTTCGTCGAGATACACCAGGGTTGGTTTAAATTCTGCGACTTCTTCGGCCTGCAATGTGGCGTAGGCACAGATGATGATACGATCGCCCGGTGAGGCTTTGTGCGCCGCAGCACCATTAACGGAAATAATATTAGAGCCGTCTTCTGCCCGAATCGCATAGGTAATAAAGCGTTCGCCATTAGCGACGTTATAGATATGGATCTGCTCGTACTCATGAATGCCAGCAGCTTCTAGCAACTTGCCATCTATTGCACACGAGCCCTCGTACTCCAATTCTGAGTGAGTGACACAGGCACGATGTAGTTTTGCTTTAAGAAAGTTTAGTTGCATGTTCGGCAATCTTCAGTCAAACAGCCAAGTATTATCGCTTTTTCAATGATATCAGGCAAGGTCACAGGCGATGTTGTCGATCAGACGCGCCTGCCCCAGTCGTGCCGCGGCCAATAGGCGTAATTGGCTGTCTGTCCCCGCTATCGCCTGCTGCAAATCGTTTGCCCGACAAATCTCTAGATACTCTGGTGTAAATCCAGCTGTCTGAAGCTGCTGCACCCCTGCCTGTATCACCTGCGACCAGTCACTGGCACCCGATTGCAAGGCTTGTCCGAGCTGTAACAAACATTGATGCAGTTGCGGAGCAATGGCTCTTTCTGCGGCTGATAAATAACGGTTGCGAGAACTCATCGCCAGTCCGTCCTGTTCGCGACAGGTAGGCACTGCGACAATGTCGATCATCAGGTTAAGATCGTCAACCATACGACGAATCATCACTAACTGCTGATAGTCCTTTTCGCCAAACAAGGCAACATCCGGATGAACCAGATTAAAAAGTTTAGTGACTACGGTTGCTACACCGTCAAAGTGTCCGGGACGCATCTTGCCACATAGTCTGTCGTCAACACCGGGTACTACCACTTTTGTCTGAACTGCCATACCGTTGGGGTAGATGAGTTCTGCTGTTGGCATAAACAGCAGGTCACAGCGCGTGTCACTGAGCTGCTGGATATCCTGTTGTAAGGTTCTGGGATAGGCCTGCAAATCTGCCTTGTCATCAAACTGCAGTGGATTGACAAAAACACTGACTACCACTTTGTCGGCAATGCTCTGCGCCCGCTGAACCAGACTCAAATGACCTTGATGCAGGTTACCCATTGTCGGTGCAAAAGCGATGCGCAGTTGCTGTGCGCGCCATGCGCTGATCTGCGCTCGCAGATCGGATAAAGTTTCGACGATCTTCATTAATACTGTTGTTCCGGCCCCGGAAACTGGCCGTTTTTAACGGATTGCACATAGAGACTGACTGCCGCTGGAATATGGCCTGCCTCTGCCAGAAAATCATGACTGAATCGTGGTCGCTTACCTGGTGTGATACCCAGCATGTCATAGAGCACTAAGACTTGACCGTCACAATCCTTGCCGGCACCAATGCCGATCACTGGAATGCGTAATTGCTCGGTAATTGTTTTTGCCAAACTCGCTGGAACACATTCCAGCACCAGCATATCGGCACCCGCAGTTTGCAAATCGATTGCATCTGCTACGATCTGCTCTGCTACCTCAGATTCTCGTCCCTGCACATGATATCCGCCGACACGATGCACTGACTGTGGCAACAATCCAAGATGGCCACACACAGGGATGCCCCTCGCGGTCAGCTCTCTGACAGCCGCAAGCACGGTTTTGCCACCTTCCAGCTTTACCATTTGCGCACCACCGTCTGCCATCAATCGGGCCGCATTGCTCAAGGCCAGATCAATATTGGCATAGCTCATAAATGGCATATCGGCCACTACAAAGACTTTTTCACTACCTCGAACCACATTGGCTGTGTGATAAATCATGTCATTGATGCTGACCGGCAAGGTACTCTCCTGACCTTGAATCACCATTCCCAGTGAATCGCCCACAAGGATGACATCCACACCAGACTGTTCCAGCAGATGACTAAAACTCGCGTCATACGCGGTCAGAACGGCAATTTTTTCCTGCATCGCTTTCATTTTGCGCAGATTGCCAAGGCTGAGTCGGCTCATACTAGTTACCTCTCACCGGTAAAGGGTTGTAGTAATGCCGACCTGTCTGAAGATTGCAGATCTGCTCCAGAAGCTGCTGGTAGTCCTGCTCACTTTTGACCAAATCAATTTGCTCGGCATTGACGATCAACAAAGGTGCAGCGTCATAGTAATGGAAAAAATCGGCATAGCTGTCGACCAAACGCTTGAGATAAGCATCCTCGACATATTGCTCGTAACGGATGCCTCTGGTGGCAATACGGCTTTTTAGAATTGGCAATGACGCTTGCAGGTAAATCACCAAATCGGGCGTGCGATGATGCATGGTCAAGTTGTCATAGACCATGTTGTATAGCGCCAATTCATCATCATCCAAGGAAATTTGTGCGAAAAGACGATCTTTTTCCACCATAAAATCGGCGATGTGCACATCGGTAAATAAATCTTCTTGATTCAAGGACTTTGATAGTTTGACACGCTGCATCAGAAAACTGAGCTGGGTGGGCAAGGCAGATTGTTTAGGCTGTAGATAAAACTTTTCCAAAAATGGATTCTGCTCGGGCTGTTCGAGTATCGTTTCGCCCATGAAACTCTCAGCAAGTCGTTTCACCAAATGCGTTTTGCCAACGCCAATGGGCCCCTCTACAACAATGTATCGATATGGCAATGTGTTCATAGAGTCTTTTCCATTTTTTCTAGTTGATCCGCCGGACACTGCAGGCAAAGTTCCGCAATATTGCCACGTCCTGGCACACACAGATTCGGGGCGAGCTCAGCAAGCGGATACAGCACAAATGGACGCACGGCGATGCCTGTGTGGGGTATTGTCAGCGTTTCATCAGCAATTTGTAACTGTTCATACAGCAGGATATCAAGATCCAGCGTTCGCTCGCCCCAGTGTCGGCGACGGGTTCGGCCATGCGCTAGCTCAAGCGCTTGAAGTTGTGCTAACAGCTCATGTGCAGACAAGGTGGTGTCAATTTCGGCGACTGCATTGATGTAATCGGGCTGATCCTGTGGGCCCATTGGTGGACTTTTGTATAAACTCGAGCGTTGAATCAACTGACTCTCAGTCAGGGCATCAAGCGCTTGCAATGCCGATTCAAGCTGCGCTGCCGGGTCGTCAAGATTGCTGCCAAGACCAATAAAAACTCGCATCAGTCTTCCTTTTTCACCGGCTTACGCCGTCTGCGCCTGCGTCGTGGCTTACGTTTTTCTGGATCGCCTTGTGCAGACAAAGCCTGCACCATCTCGCTTTGTTCATTCTCAGGCACCGCCTGAAAATGGGTCCACCAGTCGACCAGCGGCTGAAGTGATTCTCCTGCCTCAGCTCTCAAGGCAAGAAAATCATATCCAGCTCGAAACTTGGGATGCAACAACAAACCAAAGGCGCGTTTACCCTGTCGTTTGGTCAGCCTTGGTTGCAGGCTCCAGATATCTCTGGTGACCAGACTGTAACGCTTGGGAATGGCAACACGCTGAATCTGCTCCGATAATACTTCTGTGGCCGCTCGTTGCATGGCTGGCATTTCAGGCATTCGGGTGTGGTAATACTGCCAACGCTGTCTTAAGGGCACCCATAGCAGTGCCGCAAACAGGAACGCAGGTGTCACGGGTTTATTGTCAGCCAGCCGTTTATCTGTATTTTCCAGGGCTTTCATCAGCAGCGTTCGAGGATAATTATCAGTCTCAGTTTTCAACAACGCCGCGGTTTGTGGGTACATGTGATCAAACAAGTGATAGTGGCACAACAGTTCATGTGTCATCGCCGCCTGGCCACTCAAATAAAGCTTGAGCGTTTCATCGAATAATCTGGCGGCAGGAATATCCGCCAGCAGACTTGCAAATTTACTGATGCCTGCTTCGGTTTCAGGTGCCAGTTGCAGACCCAGTTTGCCCATAAAGCGCACGGCTCGAAGCATACGAACCGGATCTTCACGGTAGCGAGTTTCAACATCGCCAATCAGCCGAATTCGTCCCGCTTGCAGATCGGTAATGCCGCCAGTGTAATCCACAATCGAAAAGTCACGAATATTGTAGTAAAGCGCATTTATGGTGAAATCACGTCGCCAGGCATCCTGAGCCAGAGTGCCGTAAACATTGTCCTGC